>CAZXYL010000523.1:0-1992 GCA_964644915.1 uncultured Geminicoccaceae bacterium | reverse complement strand
CTCCTGGTACAGGGCATCGGTCGCCAGCGCGGGCGACGCTGCCAGCGCCAGGAGGAGGAGGCTAGCCGGCGGCAGCCGCGACACGGCGTGGCTTCCGGTAAGGGGTCAGCGTGAGCCGCGGGCCGGGGGCGACGCCGATCTCGTGGTCGGCGAGATAGCAGGCCGGATCCTCGGCGAAGGGATCGCCCGTGAGCTGCATCGCGCGCACGCGCGTGTTGCCGCCGCAGACGTCGAAATACGCGCAGGCGCCGCAGCGGCCGGAGATCTGCCGCGGCTTCGCCTTGAGCCCGGCCATGACCGGGTCGGAGGTGTCGCGCCAGATCTCGGAGAAAGGCCGCTCCCGTACATTGCCCAGGTTGTAGTGCCACCAGAAGGTGTCGGGGTGGACGTTGCCCAGGTTGTCGATGTTGGCGACGTTCACGCCCGAAGCGTTGCCGCCCCAGGCGGCGAGCCTGGTCCGGATGTGCTCTTCCATTTCGGGGAAATGCGCGCGCACCCAGAACAGGAAATAGACGCCGTCCGCATCGTTGTTGCCGGTCACGAACTCCTTGTGCACGCCGCGCCGCACGTGATCCCAGCAGCGCTCGAAGATCAGGTCCATCGCCGCGCGCGTGGTCTGATGGTAGGCGTCGTCCTCGCGGTAGCGATTGCCGCGCCCGGCGTAGACCAGATGCGAGAGGTAGAACTTGTCGATTTCTTCTCGGTCCACGAGGTCGAGCATCTCGGGCAGCGAGCCGACGTTGCGCTCGGTCATGGTGAAGCGCAGGCCCACCTTGATGCCGCGCTCGCGGCAGAGGCGCATGCCGCCGAGGGCGGCGTCGAACGAGCCCGGCTGACGGCGGAAGCGGTCGTGCACCTCGCCGATGCCGTCGAGGCTGATGCCGACGTAGTCGTAGCCGATCTCGGCAATCCGATCAGCCATGGGCCGGTCGATCAGAGTCCCGTTCGACGACAGCCCGACGTAGAAGCCCATGGCCTTGGCGCGCCGCGAGATCTCGAAGATGTCCCTGCGCAGCAGGGGCTCGCCGCCCGAGAGGATGAGGACCGGGACCCGAAACGCCTTCAGGTCGTCCATGACCTCGAAGATCTCGACGGTCGAAAGCTCGCCCGGGAAATCCTTGTTGGCCGAGAGGGAGTAGCAGTGCACGCAGTTCAGGTTGCAGCGCCGGACCAGGTTCCAGATCACGACCGGGCCGGGCGGCCGGCGCGGCCGCACCGGGGTCGGGCGGATCAGCTCCTGCATGAACTGGCTCAGGCGAAACATGCCACCTCCGTCATCCGGTCAGGCGCAGGCCGGTCTTCTTTAGGATCCGGGTGCTGTAGAGCACGTCGTGGGCGCGCGCCGCGGTCCCCAGCAGCGCCGCGATTTCCGCCACCTTGTCCTCCACCTCCTCGCGCGAGCGCCCGTGCACCATGGCGAACAGGTTGAAAGGCCAGAGCGGCGGTCGGCGCGGCCGGCGATAGCAGTGGGTGACGAACTCCAGCTTGCCCACTGCCCGGCCGAGCTCGCTCACCCGCTCGTCCGCCACGTCCCAGACCGACATGCCGTTGGCGCGCCAGCCCAGGGCGTAATGGTTGGGTACGGCGCCGATCCGGCGGATCGCGCCGGTCGCGAGCATCCGCTGCAGGCGTGCCATGACCTCGCCCGGCTCGATCCCGAGCGTCTCGGCGAGCGCGTGATACGGCCGCGGCACCAGCGGCAGCCCGCCCTGGCTCGCCCGGACGATCTCCCGGTCCATAGCGTCGATCGGCGCCTGAGGTTGCATGGTCATGCCGAGAGCTGCAGCTCCAGGAAGTACTCCTCCAGCTTGGGCAGATTCAGCACGTCGAGCGCGGTCGCCGCCTTGATCTCGCTCAAGACCTCGGCGATGCGGGCCGGATCGTCGGTCGCGACCACGAACCACATGTTCAGCACGTGCGTGCGTGCGTAGTTGTGCGCGACCTCGGGGAAGCCGTTCACGATCGTCGCGACCTCGTCGAAGCGCTCCTCGG
>CAZXYL010000522.1:0-4080 GCA_964644915.1 uncultured Geminicoccaceae bacterium | reverse complement strand
GCGGTGGGCTTGCGCGAGATCGGCAGCGGCATCGGCATCCTCGCGCAGCCCAGGCCCGCCGGCTGGCTCTGGGCGCGGGTCGGCGGCGACGTCATGGACCTGGCACTTCTCAGTACCGCGTTCGCTTCCGACCGCGCCCGGCCGGGCCGGGTCGCGGCGGCCACCGCGGCCGTGGCCGGCATCACGGCCCTGGATGCGCTGTGCGCGCAGCGGCTCAGCGAGCGGGTTGGCCCGGGTCGCGAGGGGGCGGAGCGTGCGGAAGAAGAGCGCGCGATTCGCGTCCGCAAAGCGATCACCATCGGCAGGCCGGCAGAGGAGATCTACCGCTTCTGGCGCGACCTCGAGAACCTGCCGCGCTTCATGCGGCACCTCAGGTCGGTCGAGATGATCGACGACCGGCGCTCGCACTGGGAAGCGGAGGCGCCGCTCGGCATGACGGCCTCATGGGACGCCGAGATCACCGAGGACCGGCCCGGCGAGCGGCTCGCCTGGCGCTCGCTCGAGGGGGCGCGGGTGCCCAATGCCGGCAGCGTGAGCTTCGAGCGCGCGCCCGGCGACCGGGGCACCGTGGTGCGCGTCGAGCTGCAGTACGAGCCGCCGGCCGGCATCATCGGCGCCACCTTCGCCAGGCTGTTCGGCAGGGAGCCCGGCCAGGAGGTGCAGGAGGACCTGCGCGCGCTCAAGCAGGTGATGGAGACCGGCGAGGTCGTGGAATCGGACGACACGGTCCAGGGCGGCGGCCCGGCACGACCCCCGGCCTCGGCGGCCTGAGACCGTCTCGCCTGCCGGGCCGGCCGCGGCCGGCCCATCCCGGGCTTTGTGGAAGGAGCGAGGAGATGAGGGCGACCTGCTGGTACGGCACGGGCGACGTGCGCGTGGAGGAGGTGCCGGATCCGAGGATCCTGAACCGGCGCGACGCCATCGTCCGGATCACGTCGACCGCGATCTGCGGCTCGGATCTGCACCTCTACAACGGCTACATCCCGTCGATGAAGAAGGGCGACATCCTCGGCCACGAGTTCATGGGCGAGGTGGTCGAGGTCGGGCCGGAGGTGAGGAACCTCAAGGAGGGCGACCGGGTCGTGGTCCCGTTCCCGATCGCCTGCGGCGCCTGCTTCTCCTGCGAGCGGCAGCTGTTCTCGGTGTGCGAGAACTCGAACCCGAACGCCTGGATGGCCGAGAAGATGTGGGGCTACTCGCCCTCGGGGCTGTTCGGCTACTCGCACATGCTGGGCGGCTACGCCGGCGGCCAGGCCGAGTACGCGCGGGTGCCGTTCGCCGACGTCGGGCCGATCAAGATCCCGGACGGCATGCCCGACGAGCAGGTGCTGTTTCTGTCCGACATCTTCCCGACCGGCTACATGGGCGCCGAGAACTGCGACATCCAGCCGGGCGACACCATCGCCGTCTGGGGCTGCGGCCCGGTCGGGCAGTTCGCGATCAAGAGCGCGTACCTGCTCGGCGCCGAGCGGGTGATCGCGATCGACCGCTTTCCCGAGCGGCTGCGCATGGCGCGCGAGCAGGGCGGCGCCGAGACGCTGGATTACGAGCAGGTCGACGTCCACGACGCGCTCAAGGAGATGACCGGCGGCCGCGGGCCGGACGGCTGCATCGACGCGGTCGGCATGGAGGCGCACGGCTTCGAGTACGCGTACGACCGCATCAAGCAGACGCTGATGCTGGAGACCGACCGGCCGATCGCGTTGCGCCAGGCGATCATGGCCTGTCGCAACGGCGGCACGGTCTCGGTGATCGGCGTCTACGGCGGCCTCATCGACAAGTTCCCGTTCGGCGCGGTCATGAACCGCTCGCTCACGATCAAGGCCGGGCAGGCGCCCGTGCACCGCTACCTGCGCCCGCTGCTCGAGCGGATCGGGAAGGGCGAGATCGACCCCAGCTTCGTCATCACGCACCGCATGCGGCTCGAGGACGCGCCGCACGGGTACGACATCTTCCTGAACAAGGACGACGCGTGCATGAAGGTGGTGCTCAAGCCGTAGCCGCGAGCGCGCCCGCGTCCCGCCGGTCGCCAAGGCCCAGGCGGCCGGCGCAACCTCGAATCGAGCCGAGCCCGGACGCCCTGCTCTGTCCATTCGTACCGACCGAGGAGCGAGTTCTCCGGCGGCTTGCGACAAATAATAGTTGCAAGAGCGTTATCCACAGGGTTATCCACAAAAGCGAGATTCATTCGTGACGAAATTGATCGAGGGTGCGAGAGATGCGGCGAATCGCACTGGCCCTCGTCGGCTGGCTCGTGCTGGTCGATGCGACGGGAAACGCCTTCGGCAACGATCAGGTCGCGATCCGCGCGGCAACGCACCCCGGTTACGGCCGCGTGGTGTTCGAATGGCCCGTGCCGGTGGCCGCCAAGGCGGAGCTGGCCGGGCAGCAACTCCGCCTGCGCTTTGAGCGTCCGTTCGACGGCGACCTCGCCGGCCTGCCGGAGCGCCTGCGCGGCTACGTCCGGGACGTGGCGGCAGGCGAGGCGACAGGGGAGGTCGTGCTTCTGCTCGAGCCGGACGTCCAGCCGAAGGTCTCGAGGTTCGACCGCCGGCTGGTCGTGGACCTCTACCGCCAGACCGACGGGCAACCGCTGGTCCCGGTGCGCACCGGCCAGCACGGCGAGACCCTTCGCATCGTCTTCGACTGGCCGCATCCGGTGGCCTTCCGCGTCGGGCAGGGGGCGGGCTACGTCGCGGTCGAGTTCGACCGGCCGGCCAGCTTTCAGACCGGGCCGCTGATCCAGGCGCTCTACCCGCGGGTGCTCGATGCCCGCGCCGAGGCGGACGCGGAGCGCAGCCGGGTGGTGCTCCGAGTGCCGCCCGACGTGGTCGCCCGCGGTTATACGGTCGGCGACGATCGCGTGCTCCTGGACCTGACCGCGGGCGGTGAGCCGGCGCCGGCGGCGGCTCCCGAGCCCGGGGCACAGCCGGTGGCGCAGCCGGCCGCGCCCGAGCCGCCCGGCACCGGGCAGGCGCTGGCGCAGGCGTCGGAACCCGAGCCGGAGCCGGCCGAGGCGCCCGGGACGGCGGAGGAGCCGGTCGAAGCTGCCGAGGCCGGGCGGGAGGTGGCCGAGCCGCCGGAGATCTGGTCGCTCGCCGAGCAGGGCGGGGTGCTGACCCGGCGCGGCATGCTGATCATCGAGCCGTCGTTCGAGTACGCCAAGTCGACCAGCAACCGCCTCAACTTCCGCGGCGTCTCGATCGCCGAGGGCATCCTGATCGGGCTGATCGAGGCCTCCGATGCCGACCGGGACACGCTGGTCGGCGCGCTCACTGGCCGCTACGGCGTCACCGACCGGCTCGAGGTCGAGGTCAAGGTGCCCTACGTCTATCGGCGCGATCGGGTGACCAACACCGTCATGGTCGAGGGCGAGGAGCGATCGCGCACCGACACCCTCGACGGCAGCGGGCTCGGCGACGTCGAGGCGGCGCTGCACTACCAGATCAACGGCGGCAGCCTGAACGGCCCGTTCCTGATCGCGAACCTGCGCTTCAAGAGCACCACCGGCGAGGGCCCGTTCGAGATCGACCGGGACGAGGACGGCATCGAGACCGAGCTCGCCACCGGCTCCGGCTTCTACGGCCTTGAGCCCAGCCTCACGGCGATCTACGTGAGCGATCCCGCGGTGCTGTTCGGCAGCATCGGCTATCTCTGGAACATCAAGGACAGCGTCGACCGGCAGTTCGGCGACGTGTTCATTGGCGACGTCGATCCCGGCGACTCCATCGCGCTCAGCTTCGGCCTCGGCCTCGGCCTGAACGAGGACCTCTCCGTCAGCCTGGGCTTCAAGGTCGACTTCGTCGGCCGGACGACGACCGAGATCAACGGCGTCGAGGAGGACAGCGATTCGCTCACCGTCGGCTCGTTCTTCGTCGGCGGCGCCTACAACCTCAACCCGTGGCTCGGGGTCAATCTGACCACGGAGATCGGCGCCACCGAGGACGCGCCCGATGCCCGCATCATCCTGCGCATGCCCGTGCGGCTCGACCTGCTGGGCCCGGGCGGGCTGCTGCGCTCGGGTGAAGGGCAGAGAAACACCTAGCGGCGCAGGCTGCCGAGGGTCGCCTCGCGCAGCGG
>CAZXYL010000521.1:0-6820 GCA_964644915.1 uncultured Geminicoccaceae bacterium | reverse complement strand
GTACACGACATCGCCAGTCGAAGCCTGCGGGAGAGCCCGCGAGCGACCAAAGGTCGCGCTGCGGCGCCGAAGGAGCAACCGCCCCGGAAACTCTCAGGCCCAAGGACCGCGGGTCGATGGCACTCTGGAGAGCGGGCGGCGCGCGGGCGAGCGCGCGGCCCCACCGAAGGGGAAGGGCGCAGGCCGAACGGCGCGCCTAATCTCTCAGGTTCGGGACAGAGGGGGCTGAAGCCGGACGCGATGGGCGTCGGGCCCGAAAGCCTCGGGAGATCCCGACATGAGTGCTCCTTCCGATTCTGCCCCGACCCGGCCGAAACGTACGCCCCTTTACGAGCTGCATCGCGAGCTCGGCGGCAGGATGGTCGATTTCGCCGGCTGGGAGCTGCCGGTGCAGTACACCGCCGGCATCATGCATGAGCACAGGCACTGCCGGGAGCAGGCGGCGCTGTTCGACGTCTCGCACATGGGCCAGGTGCTGATCCATGGCGACGGCGCGGCCGCCGCGTTCGAGCGCCTGGTGCCGGGCAACATCACCGGTTTGGCGGAGGGCGGGCTCCGGTACACGCTCTTCACCAACGAGCGCGGCGGCGTGCTCGACGACCTGATCGCCGGGCGCGTGGAGGAGGGGCTGTTCGTGGTCGTCAATGCCGGCTGCCGCGAGGCCGACATCGCGCACATGCGCGCGGCCCTGGAGCCCGAGTTCCGGGTCGAGGAGCTGGAGGATCGCGCGCTCCTGGCCCTCCAGGGCCCGAGAGCCGCCGACGTTCTCTTCGCGATAGCCCCCGCCACGGCCGATCTGCGCTTCATGAGCACGGGCATGTCCTGGGTCGCCGGCATCCAGTGCCGGGTGTCCCGCTCCGGCTACACCGGCGAGGACGGGTTCGAGATCTCGGTGCCGGCGGACCGGGCCGAGGCCCTGGCGCGCCGGCTGCTGGAGGAGGAAGGGGTCGAGTTCGCGGGCCTGGGCGCGCGCGATTCGCTCCGGCTGGAGGCGGGCCTGCCGCTGTACGGGCACGAGCTCACGCCGGAGACCACGCCGGTCGAGGCGCAGCTGACCTGGGCGATCCCCAAGAGGCGGCGCGAGCAGGGCGGCTTCCCGGGACATGCGGTCACCATGGAGCAGCTGGACCAGGGCCCGGCGCGCAAGCTGGTCGGGATCCGCCCCGAAGGCCGGGCACCCGCGCGCGAGGGGACCGAGATCCAGGACCAGGACGGGCGCCGGATCGGCGAGGTGACCAGCGGGGGCTTCGGCCCGACGGTCGGCGGCCCGATCGCTCTGGGCTACGTGGCGAGCGCCGCGGCTGCGCCGGGCACCCGCCTGCAGCTGATCGTGCGCGGCAAGGCGCAGCCGGCGGTGGTGGCCGAGCTGCCGTTCGTTCCCCACAACTACAAGCGCTGACGGAGACGTCGAATGTCCGAGATCCGCTACACCAAGGAGCACGAATGGGTCCGCGCCGACGGCGAGGTGGCGACGGTCGGCATCAGCGACTACGCCCAGGAGCAGCTCGGCGACATCGTTTTCGTCGATCTGCCGGAGGTCGGCCGCAAGCTCTCCCGCGGCGAGTCCATGGCCACGGTAGAGAGCGTTAAGGCGGCCAACGACGTCTACGCGCCGGTGAGCGGCGAGGTGGTCGAGATCAACGCTGCGCTCGCCGACGAGCCGGGCCAAGTCAACAGCGGCGCCGAGGGCGAGGGTTGGTTCTGCAGGATCCGGCTGAAGGACGCGGGCGAGCTCCAGCAACTCATGGATGTGGACGCGTATAAGGCCTACGTGGACAGCCTGAGCTGAGCGGGTGCCGGCAGGGCAGCGAGACCAAGCGGGAAGATCCTTCATGGCGGACAAGATGGCGGACACGAGGCTGACTCTGGCAGACCTGGAGATGCGCGGCGACTTCATCCGCCGCCACATCGGCCCGGGCGAGGCGCAGATCCACGAGATGCTCGAGGTCGTGGGCGCGTCCTCGCTGGACGATCTGATCGAGCAGGCGACCCCGGCCGCGATCCGCACCGAGCGCCCGCTCGACCTGCCGCCGCCCTTGAGCGAGCGCGACTGCCTCTCGCGCCTGCGCCGGATGGCCGAGCGCAACCAGGTGTTCACCTCGATGATCGGCATGGGCTACTACGGCACGATCACGCCACCGGTGATCCTGCGCAACGTGCTCGAGAACCCCGGCTGGTATACCGCCTATACCCCCTACCAGGCCGAGGTCAGCCAGGGCCGGCTGGAAGCGCTCCTGAACTTCCAGCAGATGGTCATGGACCTCACCGGCCTCGAGGTCGCGAACGCGTCGCTCCTGGACGAGGCGACCGCAGCGGCCGAGGCCATGGCCATGGCCAGGCGCGTCAGCAAGAGCAAAAGCGAGGCTTTCTTCGTCGACCAGGACAGCCATCCGCAGACGCTCGCCGTGATCCGCACCCGGGCGCGCGCCTTCGGCTTCGACGTCGTGGTCGGCGATCCGGAGCAGGATCTCGCGGGCCAGGAGGTGTTCGCGGCGCTGCTCCACTACCCCGGATCGAGCGGCGAGGTGCGGGACTTCCGCACGGTGATCGAGCAGCTGCACCAGTCGAACGCGCTCGCGATCATGGCCTGCGACCTCCTGAGCCTGGTCCTGCTCACGCCGCCGGGCGAGCTCGGCGCTGATGTCGCGATCGGCAGCGCGCAGCGCTTCGGCGTACCGATGGGCTACGGCGGGCCGCACGCCGCGTTCTTCGCCACCAAGTCCGCCTACACCCGGGCGATGCCCGGCCGCCTGATCGGCGTCTCCGTCGACAGCCAGGGGCGCCCGGCGCTGCGCATGGCGCTGCAGACGCGCGAGCAGCACATCCGGCGCGAGAAGGCGACCAGCAACATCTGCACCGCGCAGGTGCTGCTCGCGGTGATCGCGGGCATGTACGCGGTCTACCACGGGCCCGACGGCCTCGAGAAGATCGCCGGGCGCGCCCATCGCATGACCCAGATCCTGGCCGAGGGTCTGCGGCGGCTGGGCTTCGAGGTGACCACCCCTGCGTTCTTCGACACCATCGTGGTCAAGGTGCCCGGCAACGCCCGGCGCGTCATGGCCAAGGCGCGCGAGCAGCGCATCAACCTGCGGCCGATCGATGCCGATCACCTCGGCATCGCGTTCGACGAGACCACCCGCCGGGCGGACCTGGAGCGCTTGTGGAACTGCTTCGCCTCGAACGCGAGCCGCAGGCTCGACATCGACGCCCTCGACCGCACGGTCGAGGCGGCCATCCCCGAGGCGCTGCGCCGCACCCGCGGGTTCTTGAGCCATCCGGTGTTCCAGATCTACCACGGCGAGACGGAAATGCTGCGCTATCTGCGCCGCTTGCAGGAGAAGGACCTGGCGCTCGACCGGGCGATGATCCCGCTCGGCTCGTGCACCATGAAGCTCAACGCCACCACCGAGATGATCCCGATCACCTGGCGCCAGTTCAGCGCCCTGCACCCGTTCGCCCCGCTCGAGCAGACCCAGGGCTACCAGCAGCTGTTCGAGGAGCTGGAGGCGTGGCTGTGCGAGATCACCGGCTTCGATGCCATGTCGCTCCAGCCCAATGCCGGCAGCCAGGGCGAATACACGGGGCTCCTCACCATCCGGAGCTACCACGAGGCGCAGGGCGAGGCGCACCGGAACGTGTGCCTGATCCCGTCCTCGGCGCACGGCACCAATCCGGCGAGCGCGATCATGGCGGGCATGAGCGTGGTGGTCGTCGGCTGCGATCAGAATGGCAATGTCGACCTTGAGGATCTCGAGCGCAAGGCTGCGCAGCACAAGGACCAACTCGCCGCGCTCATGATCACCTATCCCTCGACTCACGGCGTCTTCGAGGAGGCGATCCGCGACATCTGCCGGATCGTGCACGAGCACGGCGGGCAGGTGTACCTGGACGGCGCCAACCTGAACGCGCTGCTCGGGATCTGCCGCATCGGCGAGATCGGCGCCGACGTCGCGCATCTCAACCTGCACAAGACCTTCTGCATCCCCCATGGCGGCGGCGGCCCGGGCATGGGGCCGATCGGCGTCAAGCGGCACCTGGCGCCGTTCCTGCCCGATCACCCGGTCGTCGAAGGCGTCAACCCGGCGGCGCGGCTGGCATCCTCCGTCGGGGCCGTCGCCGCCGCACCCTGGGGATCCGCCTCGATCCTGCCGATCTCCTGGGCGTACATCGCGATGATGGGCGGCGAAGGCCTGAAGCGGGCGACGCAGGTCGCGATCCTGAACGCCAACTACGTCGCCAGGCGTCTCGGCCCGCACTACCCGGTGGTCTATGTCGGCAAGAACGGCATGGTGGCGCACGAGTGCATCGTCGATCTCCGGCAGCTCAAGCAGTCCACCGGCATCACCGTCGAGGACGTCGCCAAGCGCCTGATCGACTACGGCTTCCACGCGCCCACGATGTCATGGCCGGTGCCCGAGACGCTCATGATCGAGCCGACCGAGAGCGAGGCCAAGCGCGAGCTCGATCGCTTCTGCGACGCCATGATCGGCATCCGCAAGGAAATCGAGGCGATCGAGAAGGGCGAGGCGGACCCGAACGACAGCCCGCTGCGGCATGCGCCGCACACGCACCACCTGCTCGTGGCCGACGACTGGCCGTATCCCTACTCGCGCGAGCAGGCGGTTCTGCCGGGCCACCAGGAGATCAAGTACTGGCCGCCGGTGGGCCGCGTCGACAACGTTTACGGCGATCGCCACCTGGTCTGCGCCTGCCCACCGATGGAGGCCTATCAGGAGGCCGCCGAGTAGTGGATCGTCCGGCGCTCCCGGCGCCTCGGCGCTAGCCCGATTCGGTCGCGACCTCGGTCGGCACGTCCGGCAGCGCGCACGCCTGCGCCGTGACCTCGACGAATGCCCGCTCCCCGGGGATGAGAGCGAAGCGGTACTCGCGCCCGTCGGCGATCATCGAATGGTACAGCGGCAGGGTGCCCTCGACCGTCGCCAGCTCACCCGATGGAGCGCGGAACTCCATACGGACCGGCTCCGCCGGATCGAACCACGCCTCCGGCAGCCCGCTCGCGTTGATGGCCGAGGCGCCGCGGCCGGTCACGACGATGCGCTCGTCGAACCGGACGGCGCTGACCGGCGCCTGGTTGGCCTGGCTGAGGGGCGTGCGCACTACGAACCGCTTGGTGACCGGCTCGCCCGCGCAGGCGGCCGGCGCGCCTGCGGCCTCGATCAGAAAGGCGATCCGGTCGGCACCGACGCCTTGGCCCAGCTGCTGCTCGATCTGTCCCAAAAGCTCTGCGAGCACGCCCTGCGGCACGTCGCTCTCGTAGCGCTGCCTGAGCTCGGTGAGCGTCGCCTCGACATCGCGCTGGCGTTGCAGTGCCAGCGCCAGCTCGTCCCGCAGCTCGAGATAGCGCTCCTGATAGCGCTGGAGATCGGCTTCCAACGTCTCGGTGTTGGCCTCGCGCGCGGCCACCCCGACCTGATATGCGTACGCGACCCCGAACACCATGAGCAGGATCAGCAGCAGCCCCTGGACGAGGCGCCAGTTGGCCGAGCGACGTTTGCGCCGGGAGTACTCGCCGAGCGACATGGGCGGCGCTCAGGCCTGCGTCGCCGCGGGTGCGGCCGGCGGCAGACCCGGCTCGCTGCGGGCCTGCAACAGCTGGAAGATGGCGGCCGCGGTCTCTTCGACCGAGCGCCGCGTCACATCGATCACCGGCCAGGCGTAGCGCGCGAACAGCCGCCGCGCATACACCACCTCCGCCTGCACGCGTTCGATCTCCGCATAATCACCACCGAAGCTGGACAGTCGGCCGAGCGGATCGTCTTCGATGCTGAGCTGGCGCAACCGGTTCTTCCGGATCTGCACCAGGAAATCGGGGTTGATCGTGAGCCCGACGACCAAGGGGCGGGTCAGGCGCTCCAGCTCGGACGGCAACGGGCAGTCCGGCACCACGGGCACGTTCGCCGCCTTGACGCCGCGGTTGGCGAGGTAGACCGAAGTCGGCGTCTTGGAGGTGCGCGAGACCCCCACCAGCACCACGTCGGCCTGGTCCAGCTCCCATGGGCACTGACCGTCGTCGTGGTGGAACATGAAGTTCATCGCCTCGATCCGGGAGAAGTAGCCTGCATCCATCGCGTGCTGGCGCCCGACCTGCGGCCGCATCTCGGCCCCGAGCAGGCTGGAGAGCGCCGAGACCACCCCGTCCAGGATCGGCACGCAGGGCGTGTTGAGCGCACGGCAACCGTCCTGCAGAGTCTGGCGCAGCTCGGGCGAAACGAGGGTGAAGATCACGAGCCCGGGCAACGCCTCGACGATGCTCAGCACCTTCTCGATCTGCGCGCGGGTGCGCACGAACGACCACACGTGCTCTACGGGGATCACGCCCTCGAACTGGGACACGCCGGCCCGCGCGACCGTGGTCACGGTCTCACCCGTGGAATCCGAGACGAGATGCAGATGGAGGCGCAACAGGATCTCCGGGGAGCAATGGGCCAGAACCTGTGTATGAATATGGGGCCAAAAAATTCATTCACGAAAGCCGGAATTCGTTTCCGGGACCTGCCCGGCGGCAGGCGCTCCGCCCACCGCGGTGGATGATCTGCCCCTCCGATACGATACCGGCGCGCAGCGCGAACCTGTCCCGACAACCCACAGCGGCGCAAGCGGCCCGTTTCCTTCGAAACCATCCCCACTGTTCACAGATCTGCCCACAGCGCGAGCCAGCGACTGAGTTTGCCTATCTGTTTGTGGAAAATCCGGGCACATTGCTGAATCCACGCTTTCCACAGCGCCTCTACTACCACAGTTTTTCTATATAGAATCTTAGAAAGAAGTTAAGGAGGCGCGAAATGGCTGTGAAAAAAGT
>CAZXYL010000520.1:0-1870 GCA_964644915.1 uncultured Geminicoccaceae bacterium | reverse complement strand
TTTCCCTGGATCGAGCGCGACATCGGGATCGAGTTCGACCGCTGGGGGCTGCCGGCGGTGGACGAGGTGACCATGCGCTCCTCGCACCCGCGGGTGTTCTTCGGCGGCGATGCGGCGTTCGGGCCCAAGAACATCATCTGGGCGGTGGCGCATGGCCACCAGGCGGCGATCTCCATCGACCGCTTCTGCCACGGCGAGGATCTGCGCAAGCGGCCGCCGCCGCACGTCAACCTGGTCAGCCAGAAGATGGGCATTCACGAGTGGAGCTACGACAACGACGTCTCCCTCGATCCCCGCTACCGGGTGCCGTGGCGCGACAAGGCGCTGACGCTGAAGGACATCACCGTCGAGGTCGAGATGGGCTTCGACGAGCGCCAAGCCTTTCTCGAGGCCGATCGCTGCCTGAATTGCGACATCCAGACGGTGTTCCGGGATGAGCTGTGCATCGAGTGCGATGCCTGCGTCGACATCTGTCCGGTGGACTGCATCACCTTCACCGAGAACGGCCCGGAGGAGGAGCTGCGCCGGCGGCTGATGGCGCCGGCGGACAACCTCTCCCAGGATCTTTACGTCTCCGATGCGTTGAAGACGGGACGGATCATGGTCAAGGATGAGGACGTCTGCCTCCACTGCGGGCTGTGCGCGGAACGATGTCCGACGGGCGCCTGGGATATGCAGAAGTTCCTTCTCGAGATGGCACAGGCCGGACCGGCATGTCGAAGTCGCTGAGCAAGACCAACGATTTCGTCGTCAAGTTCGCCAACGTCAACGGTTCCGGCTCCGCGAGCGCCAATCGGCTGTTCGCGAAGGCCATCCTGCGCATGGGCGTGCCGGTCGCCTCGCGCAACATCTTCCCGTCCAACATCCAGGGCCTGCCCACCTGGTACGAGGTGCGGGTCTCGGAGGCGGGCCATCTCGGCCGCCGCGGCGGCGTCGACCTCATGGTCGCCATGAACCCGCAGACCTGGGATCAGGACGTCGCGGCCATCGAGCCCGGCGGCTACCTTTTCTACGACGCGACCAAGCCCCTGCCGCCCGCGAAATTCCGTGACGACGTGCAGATCCTGGGCGTGCCGCTGACCGCGATCTGCAATCGCCAGTACAGCGACCCGCGCCAGCGCCAGCTGTTCAAGAACATCATCTACGTGGGTGCGCTCTCGGCGCTGCTCGAGATCGAGGTGGCCGAGATCGAGCGCCTGATCGGGGAACAGTTCAAGGGCAAGGACCGCCTGATCGCCCCCAATGTCGAGGCGCTGCACCTCGGCCGCGACTGGGCGATCGAGCACCTCGAGTGCCCGAGCGGCCTGCGGGTGCGGCGCTCCAGCGCGGTCGGCGATCGCATCTTCATCGACGGCAACAACGCGGCGGCCCTGGGTTGCGTCTACGCCGGTGCCACGGTGGCCGCATGGTACCCGATCACGCCATCCACCTCGATGGCCGAGGCGTTCGCCCGGCACTGCCGCCGCTGGCGGGTGGACCCCGAGACCGGCCGCAACCGCTTCGCCATCATCCAGGCCGAGGACGAGCTGGCCTCGATCGGCATCGTCATCGGCGCCGGCTGGAACGGCGCGCGCGCGTTCACCTGCACCTCGGGCCCCGGCATCTCGCTGATGCAGGAGTTCCTGGGTCTCGCCTACTTCGCCGAGATCCCTGCCGTCGTGTTCGACGTCCAGCGCGGCGGGCCGTCCACCGGCATGCCGACGCGCACGCAGCAATCCGACGTCCTGGCCTGCGCCTACGCCTCGCACGGTGACACCAAGCACGTGCTCCTGTTCCCCGAGGACCCGCGCGAGTGCTTCGAGTTCGCGGCCGAGGCCTTCGATCTCGCCGACCGGCTGCAGACCCCGATCTTCGTCCTCTCCGACCTCGA
>CAZXYL010000519.1:0-2373 GCA_964644915.1 uncultured Geminicoccaceae bacterium | reverse complement strand
AAGTCTCGCGAGATGCTCTTGAGGGACGCTCGCCATATCAGGATGGTCGCATGTAAGAGCGGAACCGAAGCGCCGCAGTCTAGACGGTCTGCGCCCGGCTTGGAAGCGGGTTCGAGTGACGCAGCGCCCGCAGTTCGTGGTGCTCGCGCACCGCCGGCTGCAATCACCGCTCCGCCGGCTCGTGAGTCCGGCCGCCATCTTGCCCGTAAACGAGCGCCGTCCAATGGTCGGCGCTCAATGTACGAGCGAAACTAGACAAAAAATTCTCAACTGTTAGCAGAGTTGACTTGCGCAGGGGCGCATGTTTGATCGTTTCATTCGGGGCGTCAAGCGGAGCGCGCGATGTGCGTAAGATAATGATTACAGGAGCTGCGGGCCTGGTCGGAACCGCGCTCGTGGCGCGGCTTCACGCATCCGGTTACGCCTTGGCCACCCTCGATCGATCGCGTCCATGGAACGATTGTGGTTTCGGAGACATCGTCGACGCCCACCAGGTCGCCGAACGCGTCAGGGGCTGCAGCGGCATCGTCCATCTGGCTGCGGTCTCGCGTGTCGCGTGGGGCGAACGTGATCCCGAACGCTGCTGGGCGACCAACGTCGAGGGCACCCGCAACGTCCTCCGAGCCGCCGCCGCGGCCGCATCGACACGCCCCTGGGTCCTGTTCGCCAGCAGTCGGGAGGTTTACGGCGACCCCTCGTCGCTGCCGGTCGCGGAGAGTGCGCCGCTGGCGCCGGTGAACGTCTACGGCCGGTCCAAGCTCGAAGGCGAAAAGCTGGTGATGCAGTTCAAAGAGGCTGGTCTCAGGGCTGCCATCGTCCGCCTTGCCAACGTCTACGGCACCACCGCCGATCATCCCGACCGCGTTGTGCCGGCCTTTTGCCGGGCCGCCGCGGCAGGCTCGGAGCTGCGGGTCGCGGGCGGCGAGCGCCTGTTCGACTTCACCCAGATCGACGATGTCGTCGAGGGCCTGATGGCGCTCGTGGCGAAGCTGGAGGCTGGCGAGGGCGGCCTGCCGCCGGTCCATCTCGTCACGGGGCGCGGGACCACCCTGCTGGCGCTGGCCCGGCTCGCGATCGAGGCTGGAGGCGGCCGCGCGCCGTTGCGCGAAATGTCGCCCCAGAGCTACGACGTGACGCGCTTCGTCGGCGATCCACAGCGGGCGCGCGAACTCCTCGGCTGGGAGGCGCGCATCCCGGTCGCGGAGGGCGTCGAGCGGCTGGTCCGTGCATTCGCCGCGCAGAATGCGGCGCCCCAAGCCACCGACGGCCTGCGCCCGGCGGTTGCCTTCGGCAGCTGAACGGGAGCGTGGCTGGCGTCCCCTAGGGGACTCGAACCCCTGTTTCCGCCGTGAGAGGGCGGCGTCCTGGACCGCTAGACGAAGGGGACGCGGGCGCGGACGGGCCCTTATGTAGAGGGCTGGCGCGGCCAAATCAAGCGTGCTGCGCCCGCGCCGAGAGCGCTCATCTCCTGGGGCGCGCGAACGCGCCCACGAGCTCGATCTGCGCCGACCACAGGAAGGCGTCGATCGGCCGCACCCAGGCGAGCCCGAAGCCGCCGTCGACCAGGATCCTGGCATCGCGGGCGAAGGTCGTGGGGTTGCAGGACACCATCGCGACCCGGCCGACGCCGGCAGAAGCGAGCGCCTGCGCCTGCGCCCGGGCACCCGCCCGGGGCGGATCGAGCACCACGGCATCGAAGTGCCCGAGCTCCGCCGCCCCTAGCGGCCGCCGCTCGAGGTCGCGCGCCTCGCAGGTCAGCCGGGCGCCGAGGCCCGCACGCCGCGCCGCGGCTCCGAGCGCTTCCGCCATCGCACGATCGCCCTCCACGGCCAGGACGGTGCGGCCGTCGGCCGCGAGCGGCAGCGCGAAGGTGCCGCAGCCGGCGAACAGATCCGCGATCCGTCCCGCATCGCCGATGGCCAGGCGCACCGCCGCCCGGAGCGCCGCCTCCGCCCCCGGGGTGGCCTGGAGAAAAGCGCCCGGCGGGATCTCGACGGGTGTGCCCTCGAAGTGCACGAGCACGGGGCGCCTCGCGGCAATCGGCTCGGGCGTCGCGTATGGCGCGGCCCGCCATGCGATCCGGGCGAGATCGTGCGCGGCGGCAAAGGCCGCGAGCCGCTCGCGGTCGGTCAGCGTCGGCGCCGGCGGCGCGATCAGCAGCAGGTCGATGCCGGAAGCGGCCGCCGTGAGGGCGACCTCGCCGCCCCGCGCCGCGAGTAACACGTGGCCGAGCAGATCGCGCAGGGGCTCGAGGAGCGCCTCGAGGGCGGAGAGCGCAAGCGGGCAGGTCCTGACGTCGACCACCTCGCGCCCCGAGCGCGCCCGGAACCCGAGCCGGACCCGGCCGTCCCGGCGCACGAACGCGAGGCGCAG
>CAZXYL010000518.1:0-4975 GCA_964644915.1 uncultured Geminicoccaceae bacterium | reverse complement strand
ACCCGGTTGCCGCCGGTCCAGCTCGGCGGGAAGCCGATGCCGACGACGTAGCCGCAATGGTGCCGGTGGTAGGACGCGAGGCCCGCGCGATCGACCACGCTCTGCCAGGCAGCGTAGACCTCGCGCGCGAGCGCGCCCGGCCGCAGCGCGTCCAGCGCCGCGTCGAAGGCATCGAGGCAGACCGTTCGCATGGCGCTGGCGCCTGCAGGTGCCTCGCCGACGAAGACGAGCCGGCCGAGCGGCGCGTGGTAGCGCCGGACGCAGCCGGAGAGCTCGAGCAGGACGGTGTCCCCCGGCGCGAGCGCGCCCTCGCCCCAGGTGGTGTGCTCCTCGCCCAGGCGCGCGCTCGGGCGGATGAACGGCCCGAACCCGGGAAAGGTGCCGCCGGCGGCGATCATCGCCCGCTGGCACTCGGCCGCGACCTCGCGCTCGCTGACACCCGCCCGGATCGTGCCGAGGGCCGCCGCCATGGCGGCGTCGGAGATGGCCGCCGCCGCCCGCACGCAGCGCTCCTCCGCGGGGCTCTTCACGACGCGGAGCGCCTCGATCAGCCCGGAGATGTCGACCCAGGACGCGTCCGGCAGCCCGCGCACGAGGGCCTGGGCCAGGCCGTGCGGGAGCCCCGCCGACCAGTGCTCCAGGCCGATCCTGGCCACGGTGCGCTCGCGCAGCAGGCGGATCGCGACGTCGGCGGCGCTCTCGCCGTCGCGGTGGCCCGCGAAGGCGGCGTTCCTGACCTGGTTGGCGATCGTGACCTGCTCCATCGCGCGCGTGACCAGGACCATCTCGCCCCGGGCGGGGACGAGGAGCAGATGCGGCACGAAGTAGCCCCAGTGCTCGAGCCCCGTGAGCCAGAAGATGTTCTCGGGCGTCGAGACCAGGCAGATCCCGAGGCCGAGATCCGCCATGCGGCCACGCAGGGCGTCCCGGCGGGCGCGATACTCCTCCTGGTCGAAGGTGCTCACTGGCCGGGCAGCACCGGCAGGCCCGAATCGCCGCCGGCCTCGGCCCGGCACATGGCCTCGGCGCGCTGCTTGAACAGCGTCGCCTGCTCCTCGCCGATCATGCCCTCGTCCAGCATCCGATCGATCTCGGCGCTGCGCTCGGCGTAGCAGCGCGCGAACGGGCCGTCCGAGGCCGCCTCGAGGCCGAACAGGCGCGCGCGCTCGAACCAGAGAATGGCGCCGATGCACGCCAGGAAGATCAGGAGCGCGATCACGCGCGCGATCGGCCGGTCGAGAAACGACCGCCTCACCGGGTTCGCCATGGCGGTCAGCTCAGCTCGATCCGGCCGTCGATCTTCTCGCTCAGCTCGACGCCGCCGACCCGGATCGTGACCTGCGCGTCCAGCGTCTCGTCGCCTTTGAGCTTGCCCTCCTCGATCGCGGCGCGCACCGCCTTCTCGATCTCGCGCTGCGAGGTCACGCCGACCTTCTTGAGGAACTTGCGCAGGCTCATGTTGAAGATGTCCTCGTTCATCGTCCGTCTCCGCTCTCTGGCACTCAGGCCGCTCGGGCGAGCGGCAGGTTGACGAGCAGGTTCTGCGGCTTGAGCTTCAGGCGCTGGTCCCGGCTCATGGCGACGCCGAGGTAGACCGGCCGGCCACGCACCCGGGCCAGCATGTCCTCCGGGTCGCGAAACTCGAGCCGGAACAGCGAGAGCAGCCGCGCGAGCCGCTCCTCGCCCACGGGCTCGCCCGCGTAAAGGTCATTCAAGAGCGCGCTGGCCTCCGCGTCCAGCCCCAGATGCCAGCTCCAGCGCTCGTCGCGGATCTGCTGCACCGGCTGGATCGCGACCGCAGCACCGGTGAAATGCAGCACCCAGGCCTCGAGCACGCGGCAGAGCGCGTCCAACCCGGGGCGCGCGAAGCCCAGGTCGAGCACGGTATCGAAACGGTCGGAGCGGCCCCAGTAGATCCCGGCGTTGCTCTCGTCCAGGACGTCGAGGTCGACCGTGCGCAGGCGCGCCTCGCTCTCCACCAGGAGCCGTCCGAGCGAGCCGAAACCCTGGCCCGACGCGTGCATCTCGACGATCTCCTCGTCCGCGAGCATGATCGCGCCGTCCTGGATCGTGACTTTCTGCTCGCGGAAGAGCAGCTCGGCCGCGCGCAGGCGCAAGGGCTCCGTGCAGCCGTCGAGCACGTGACGCAGGATCACGTGCACCAGTTGATCCAAGAACAGCGGCGGCACGCCTGCAGTCCCCCGGCGGATGAGGTCGAGATACACCGCCTCCAACGTTGGACGCGCGAGCAGGAGGTCGCGAAAGCGCACCACCACCCCGTAGTTCTCGCGCGCGTCAGGATCGGCGATCTGCGCGAGATCCGCTGCCGTGACCGGTCGCCGCGGGTCCTCGAGCAACGCTCGATGAAGCAGGACTTCCCGCTCGCAGGAGTCTTCGACGGGCAGCATCTCGGGCCGCAGGAAATAGGCGCGCAGGAAATCGTCGCTCGGTGCGACCCGCCCTTCTGCGGTCGGGCGCACCAGTCGATAGCCGGACGAGCGCCAGAACTCAGGCACGGCCCGGCCGCCCGGCGCTGATCTGCACCCGATCCTCAACCATCGTCTTTATCCAGTTCGATCGCCCAAATCCTGGCGTGCCCGCCACTCGACTTGCGCTCGATGGTGCGAAACCGCTCGACGATGCCAGCGGGGCCGAATTCTCTTTGCACCGCGAGTAGTGTATTGATCGGATGTGCGCACAGATCCGCCGCGAACCGGACCTCCCGATGCGCCACCTCACGCGCCGCCTGGAGCGAAGGCGCGCCGTAGGCGGCGCAAAAATGCGCCGCCAACGCCTCGGTGACGCGCCCAAAGTCCTCGGGCGTGATCTCGGCCACGGCGACGAAGGTCGACCAGCCGAAACTGGCGGTGCCGAGGAAGCCGCTCCTGAACGCCTGCCGGGCTTTGCCGTCGAGCGTCGCGGGATCGGCATCGGCGAACGCGAAGGCGCCCGAGACCGCCCACTCGCCCGGCGCCGCGGCGCGCTCGAACACCCGCTCGTCCGAGGCATCGAAGCGGATCGTCCTGGGCAGGCGCAGGATCGGGCGGCGGGGCTCCGTCTCCATGGCCTCCATTTTGGGGCGAGCCGCTGGGTCCGGGCAAGCCGAGGTTGCGATCGGGCCGCACGCGCCGGCCACGGCTCGCGTGCGGATTGGGCTGAAGACGATGGTGTAACGTGCTGAAGTTTCCGCTTCTCGGCTTGATGCGCTGCGCGAGTTCCGACATGATCCGATCGAAAGATCCCGCCAGCCAACCCGCAGGGCTGAGTGGCCATCGAGGCGCGCGGCAGGAGCCGGCGGCGGCTCTTGCGGCTAGAGTCGAAGTCTGAAAAAAGACGCGCTGCTTGAACGGGGAATCCAAAGTGCCTAGAGCAGTGAAGATTTACGTGCGCTCTGTCGATGCTATGAACCGGGTGGTCGGCCGGCTCGCCATGCTTTTGATCTTCGTCATGATGGGCATTCTTTTGTTCTCGTCCGGATCGCGGACCTTTTTCAACACGTCACATATCTGGACCGTTGAGATGGCGCAGTTCATCATGACCGGCTATTACCTGCTCGGCGGCGCCTATTCCATGCAGCTCAACTCGCACGTCCGGATGGATCTTCTCTATGGCCAGTGGTCGCCGAAGACGCAGGCTGCGGTCGATGCCGTGACCGTTTTCTTTCTCGTTTTTTATCTGGTGGTTCTTCTCATCGGCGGCATCTCCAGTACCGAATACGCCCTGGCGTACGATCAGCGAAACTATTCCGCCTGGGCGCCTCCGCTGGCGCCGATCAAGATCGTCATGTGCGTCGGGATCGTCCTGATGCTGTTGCAGGTGATCGCGACCTTCTTCAAGGACCTGGCGGCGGCCAGAGGGGAGCCGCTGGCATGAGCTACGAGCTCATCGCGCTCCTGATGTTCTCGACCATGATGCTCCTGCTGCTCACCGGCCAGCGGGTGTTCGGCGCGATCGGCTTCGTCGCCGCGCTTTTCGCCCTGCTCCTGTGGGGCGAGGGCGGCTTCGAGATGCCGTTCAACGCCAGCTTCGTTCTCCTGAACTGGTATCCGCTCCTGACCCTGCCGCTGTTCATCTACATGGGCTACATGCTCTCCGAATCGGGGATCGCGGCCGACCTCTACCGGATGTTCCACGTCTGGGCGGGGCCCCTGAGGGGTGGTCTCGCCATCGGCACGATCGGGCTCATGGTCGCCGTCTCGGCGATGAACGGGCTCAGCGTCGCCGGCATGGCGATCGGCGCCAGCATCGCGCTGCCCGAGCTGCTCCGGCGCGGCTACGACAAGCGCATGGTGACCGGGGTCATCCAGGCCGGCAGCTCCTTGGGCATCCTGATCCCGCCCAGCGTCGTGCTCGTTCTCTATGGCATGATCGCCCGGCAGCCGGTCGGTCAGCTCTGGCTCGCCGGCGTGTTCCCGGGGCTCCTCATGGCCGGCCTGTTCATCGCCTACATCGCGATCCGCTGCTGGCTGCAGCCGCAGCTGGGGCCGGCACTGCCCCTGGAGGAGCGGCAGGTCAGCTGGGGCGAGAAGATCCGGCTGCTGGGGGCGGGCATTCTGCCGCTGGTCATCTTCTTCTGCATGACCGGGCTGTTCCTGATGGGCGTGACCAGCCTGGTCGAGAGCTCCGCCGTCGGCGCGGCCGCGGCCACGATCGCAGCGCTCCTGAAGCGCCGGCTGACCTGGCAGGTGATGGAGGACACGGTCCGCAAGACCCTGAGCATCAGCTGCATGTTCATGTGGATCATCCTCGCCGCGCTCGCGTTCGGCGCCGTCTTCGACGGCCTGGGCGCCGTGCACGCGATCCGCTCGCTGTTCATCGACCGGTGGGCGCTCAGTCCCTGGGAGATCCTCATCATGATGCAGATCTCGTATCTGCTGCTGGGGATGTTCCTCGACGATACGGCCATGCTCGTCATCGTCGCGCCTCTGTATGTCCCTCTGGTGATCAGTCTCGGCTTCGATCCGATCTGGTACGG
>CAZXYL010000517.1:0-2714 GCA_964644915.1 uncultured Geminicoccaceae bacterium | reverse complement strand
CTGTTCCTGCGGCCCGACGTCACCGGCGCCCACCCCGCCATGGAAGACCTCCGGGTCCGCCAGGCGATCTTCCACGCCGTCGATCGCGAAGCGATCATCGAGCACCTCATGGGCAGCGGCCAGTACCTCGGCGCTCAGATGCTGACCGAGGACGCGCCCGGCTACAATCCCGACATTGCCGATTACGACTACGATCCGGAGCGCGCGCGCGCCCTGCTCGACGAGGCGCGGGACGACGGCGTGCCGGTCGACGACGCGAACGTCCTGGTGGCGGCGCGCGTCGCGAGCGTGCCGCGCATCGGCGAGATCATCGAGGCGGTCGGGGGCATGCTCGCCGAGGTCGGCCTGCCGAACCGGGTCGAGCTGCAGGAGCAGGGCCAGATCATCGAATGGTTCCTGACCCGGCCGACGCCCGCGCGCGCCAACGTCCTCGTGCACCCGGGCGGCAACCCGCTGTGGGATTATTCGCTGACGCTGCGCGCCCTCTACCACTGCGAGACCATCGTCTCGATGTACTGCGATCCCGAGTTCGACCGGCAGGTCGAGGAGGCGAGCCTGCTCGGCGGCGCCGAGCGCGAGAAGGCGTTTCAGGACCTCGTCGCGCACATCCGCGAACAGTACGTGATCCTGCCCATGGCCCGGATCGAATGGGCCTACGCCATGCGCGACGATCTCGACTGGCGCTACCGCTTCGACCAGCGCTTGGTCGCGGTCCAGATGAGCGACGAGTAACCTCATCCGCGGCCTCGGATCGGCAGGTACGACGCCGCGGCCACGGTCTCGCCCGCGCGAGGGCCGGCGCCGCTCGGGAGGTGGCGTCGTTCGACGCGCGGGGTGACCGTTCGGGTGTGGGCAAGGGCGCGGCATGGCACGCTTTCTCGTCCGGCGGATCGCACAGTCGCTGCTCGTGCTCTTCGTCGTGCTGACCTTCGTCTTCGTCGCCGGGCGCATGATCGGCGACCCGGCGATCCTGCTGCTCGGCCCCGAGGCGCGCGCCGCCGACATCCTGCGCGTGCGCCAGCAGATGGGGCTCGAGGACCCGCTCTGGGACCAGTTTGTGCGCTTCATGCTGGGCGCGGTCCGCGGCGACTTCGGGGTCACGTTCCGCTACGGCTTCGCCGTGCCGGACGTGGCCCACCCCGGCGCCACCGGCACGCCCGTGCTGCCGCTCGTCCTGGAGCGGCTGCCGGCCACTTACATGCTCGCGACCGCGGCGATGGTGTTCGCCTGCGCCGTGGCGCTGGGGCTCGGCTGCCTCGGCGCCATGTATCCGCGCACGGCGCTCGACCGCGCCATCAACGTGGTCTCGCTGGCCGGGGTGTCGACGGTCGACTTCTGGCTCGGCTTCATGCTGATCCTCCTGTTCAGCGTCCAGCTCGGCTGGCTGCCGACCTCGGGCGCGGGCAGCCTCAGCCATCTGGTGCTGCCGGCGCTGACGCTGGCAGTGCGGCCGATCGGCCGCATCACCCAGCTCGTGCGCAGCGCCATGCTCGACGAGCTCGCCAAGCCCTACGTGGACGCCCTGCGGGCCAAGGGCTTCTCGGAACCCCGCATCGTCTTCGGCCACGCGCTCAAGAACGCCGCGATCCCGACCGCCACCATGATCGGCGACGAGCTGTTGCAGATCCTGCAGGGCGCCATCGTGGTCGAGGTGGTGTTCGCCTGGCCGGGCGTCGGCAGCCTCTTGGTCACTGCGCTCTCGACCCGTGATCTGCCGCTGGTCGAGGCGGCCGTCTTCGTCCTGGCGCTGACCGCGATCACGATCAACCTGATCGTCGATCTGGTCTACACCCGGCTCGATCCGCGGGTGAGGTTCGTGCACGAGGCCCGATGAGCACAATCGAACGGACCGAGGAAGAATACCGCGAGGGCGGGCGGGCGTTCCGCCGCTACGGCCGGGCCCTGGTCCGCGACCCGGTCACGCTCGCCGCCGTGCTGATCCTGATCGTGCTGTTCGCCAGCGCCTTCGCTGCCGACCTGGTGGCGCCCTACGATCCGGTGAAGCAGCAGCTCGCGATGCGCAACCAGCCGCCCATGACCCCGGCCCGGGTCGAGGGCGGCTTCCCGCATCTCCTCGGCACCGACGAGCTCGGGCGCGATCTCCTGAGCCGGCTCATCTATGGCGGGCGCGTCTCGATCGCCGTGGGCTTGGTCGGCGCGGTCGCGGCCGCGCTCATCGGCATCACGCTGGGGCTCCTGGCCGGCTACTACCGCGGGCGGGTCGACGACCTCGTCATGCGCACGGTCGACGTCATGGCGGCGCTGCCGACGCTGCTGATCGCACTGTTCTTCCTGTTCATCCTCGGCGGCGGGTTCTGGAACCTCGTGCTCGTGCTGGCGCTCGTGCGCTGGCGCATCTTCGCCCGGGTGACGCGCGGCATGATGCTGTCGCTGCGCGAGCAGGCCTTCGTGCAGGCGGCGCGCGCGATCGGGGCGCGCGATCGCCGCATCATCGTGCGCCACATCCTGCCCAACATGCTCTCGCCGCTCCTGGTGCTGTTCACGCTCGAGGTCGCGGTGCTGATCCTCGCCGAGGCGGCGCTGAGCTTCCTCGGCTTCGGCATCCAGCCGCCCGACTCGTCCTGGGGCCTGATGATCGCGCGCGGCCGCGAGTATCTGCGATCGGCCTGGTGGCTGGTGACGCTGCCGGGGCTCGCGATCTTCTGCACGACGCTGAGCCTCAACCTGGTCGCCGCCTGGGTGCGGGCGGTCAC
>CAZXYL010000516.1:0-1713 GCA_964644915.1 uncultured Geminicoccaceae bacterium | reverse complement strand
CCCGCGCGCATTCGCGTCCTTCGACCCGTCCGCCAGCCACTGCTCGTAGCTGTTGTTGTCGAGCAGCTCGGGCATGAAGAACGCGCTCTGGAAGTGCGTCTGCGTGTGCTCGGTGCCGAGGTAGTGCCCGCCCGGGCCGATCTCGTGGATCGCCCGCATCGCGTCCTCGAAATCCTCGAAGCGCGGCCCCTGGCCCAGCCGGTAGAACATCTCGATCTGCTCGGCATCGAGGACGAACTTCGCGAAGCTGGCCGCGAGGCCCGCCTCCATCCAGCCGGCCGCGTGCATGACGAAATTGGCGCCCGCGAGCAGCACCGCGTACATGGTCTGGATCGATTCGTACGCCGCCTGCGCGTCCACCACCTTGGCGCCGCAGATCATCCCCGACGAGCGCCAGGGCAGCTGGTACTTCCGCGCGAGCTGGCCGATCATGAAGTTCATGAGCCCGAGCTCGGGCGTGCCCAGCATCGGCGCCCCGGACCGCATCGAGACCGCCGCGATGAACTGGCCGTAGATCATCGGGCTGCCCGGCCGGCAGAGCTGGGCGAAGGCGATGCCTGCCAGCGCCTCGGCGTTCAGCTGCGCCACGGCTGCGACCGGGCTCGCCGGCGTATTGGCGCCCGCGAGCACGAAAGGGGCCACCACCATGGCCTGATTGGCGCGCGCGTACACCTTGAGCGCGCCCAGCATGGTCTCGTCCCAGACCAGCGGCGAGTTGCAGTTGACCAGAGAGATCACCACCGTGTTCGGGTCGACGAAGTCCTCGCCCAGCGCGATCTTCGCCATCCGCACCGTATCCTCGGCCCGCTCCGGTGCCGTCACCGAGCCCATGAACGGTTTGTCGGAGTGCCTGATCGCGCTGTAGGTGATGTGCAGGTGGCGCTTGGGCACCGGGACGTCGACCGGCTCGCAGATCACGGAGCCGGTGTTGTGCATTGCGGGCGCGAGGTACGCGAGCTTGTGGAACTTGTGCAGGTCGTCCAGCGTGCCGTAGCGCCGCTCGTTCTCGAACCCGTAGACGAACGGCGAGCCGTAGGTCGGCGCGAAGGCGATCCGATCCCCGCCGATCTCGATCGTCTTCTCGGGGTTGCGCCCGTGCACCGTGAAGCGGGCAGGGGCCTTGGCCACCAGCTCCAGGAGCAGCTGGCGCGGAATGCGCACCCGGTAGTTTTGCACGTCCGCGCCGGCGTCCCGCCACATCGAGGCCGCCTCGTCGTCCCGGAACTCGATCCCGATCTGCTCGAGGATGGTCATGGACGCCTCGTGGATCAGCTCGAGGCCTTCCTGGTTCAGCACCTCGTAGAGCGGGATTTTGCGCTCCAGGACCGGGAGCGTGCGCAGGCTCACCGCCGTGCGCAGCTGCCGCCTCGCCTCGCGGCCGCCCCGCCTACCCTCACGCGCCGATGCCGCCATGACCTCGCCTCACCTCTTCTCCCCGGTGCGCCCGCACGACCGAGCCGGGCGGCAAGATACTCCCTCGCCCCGCGCCCGGCTCACCCCGTCCGACCAAGACCCGCGTGAATCCGACACGTCACCCTTGGGCGAGGGTAGGACCTCGCGCTCCTTCATCAAGGATTTCTCGCCAACGAGGATTGCAGACCGGGTCGCGGAACAGCATCGGGCGAACTTCGCCAGCGCGCCCTGCCGTTCCAACACGCTTGCGAAGAAAACTGCGCTCGCCATCCTGGGTGATGTGAATCAGCCCGCCCGCGC
>CAZXYL010000515.1:0-4912 GCA_964644915.1 uncultured Geminicoccaceae bacterium | reverse complement strand
GTCCATGACGTCGAGGCCTTCGAGCACCGGGTAGGCGACGCCCTGACGGGCGAGCTGGCGCGCCTTGTCGGCCGCGGGCAGGGCGTCCCATTCCTCCTGCCAGGCGCAGACGGTGGCGGGGCCGTAGACCTCGGTCAGGCCGTAGACGTGGGTCACGCGGATACCGAGCTCGCCCATCTTCTGCAGCACGGCGGCGGGCGGGGCCGACGCCGCGGTCATCATCTTGACCTCGTGCTCGAACGGCCGGCGCTGCTCGGGCGGCGCATTGATGATCATGCTCATGACCACCGGAGCGCCGCACAGGTGATCGACCTTGTGCTCGGCGATCGCCTGCCAGATCGCGCCCGCCTCGACCCGGCGCAGGCAGACGTGGGTGCCGGCCTGGAGCGTCACCCCCCAGGGGAAGCACCAGCCGTTGCAGTGGAACATGGGCAGGGTCCAGAGATAGGTCGGGTGCAGGCCCATGTTCCAGACCAGGATGTCGCCGACCGCATTCAGATACGCGCCGCGGTGGTGGTAGACGACGCCCTTGGGGCGGCCGGTCGTGCCCGAGGTGTAGTTGAGCGCGATCGCCTGCCATTCGTCGGCGGGATAGAGCGGCTCGAAACCGGAATCGCCGTCGCCCAGGAACTCCTCGTAGGTGAGCTCGCCGAGGCGCTCGCCGGGCGCCCCGAACTCCTCGTCCACGATGTCGACCACCAATGGCGGCTGCCGTAGCTGGCTCAGCGCCTCCCGGATCACCGGCGCGAACTCGGTGTCGGTGAGCAGGACCTTGGCGCCGCCGTGGTCCAGGATGTAGGCGATGGTGTCGGCCTCGAGGCGGATGTTGAGCGCGTTGAGCACGGCACCCGCCATGGGCACGCCGAAGGCGGCCTCCAGCGCCGCCGGGATAGTGGGCGCCATGACCGCGACCGTATCGCCCGGGCGCACGCTCCGGCGCTCGAGCGCCGAGGCGAGGCGGCGGCAGCGGGCGCGGAATTCCGCATAGTCCACGCTCTGCGCGCCATGGACCCAGGCCGGGCGCCGGGGGAAGACGTCCGCCGTGCGCTCGAGGAAGCTGATCGGCGTGAGCGGCGCGAAATTGGCCTCGTTCCGGTCCAGGTTCTGCTGATACGGGCTCTCGCTCGGATGCTCGACGAACCGCATGACCTCACCTCGCTTGCCTCGCTCGCCGACGCCGGTTGACCGGCCGTCGCCGGGGCTCATTCTCAATCGTCGAAAACCGGGAACCACGCAACGGGGTGCATGCGCCCGATCGTTCTCCTGATCGCTCTCGCGCTCGCCGGCTGCGCCGGGCCGCGGGCGCTGGAGCGCGACCTCGCGGGCGCGCCGCAAGCGGCCGCCTGCCTCGAAGCCTACGCGCGCGTCGATCAGGCGCTGGAGGAGGCCGGGGTGCGCGACGGCGAGGCGCACAGCGTCCCGGGGTTCCCGTACCTCAGGGTGAACCGGTTTCTGGCCTCCTTCGCCAGTCGCGAGCTGGATGCGGCCGCGTTCGAGGCCTGGGTCGAGCGGCTGATCGAGCTCGACCGGCAGGGGCGCACGGTCGAGCTCATGAACCTGCCGGCCGCCGTCCGCGAGCGTCTGGAGCTGCAGATCGGGCTCCTTGAACGTTGCCCCGAGATCCTGCGCGCGCACGACTTCCCGGCGCGACGCGAGGATCTGATCGCGCGAGCCGAGGTCCCGGACGATTACGTCACCGCCATGCGGGTCTTCGGCTTCTACCCGCTGACCGCGATCCCGGTGGGCCTCGGCTGGCAGCAGTGGAAGGCCCGGAACTTCCCCCCATTCGAGGTGCCGACGGCCGAGCTGGCATGGCAGGGCCAGCCCGTCCTCTACCTGCCCGAGAGCGACCTGCCGCGGCTGGAGCCCGGTCAGGTGGCGGCGATCCTGGAGCGCTCGCGGGCCAACGCGCTCGGCATTCCCGAGCCGGCAGGCGAGGATCTGAGGCTGCTGGCGCAGACCTTCGCGCCGGGCTTCCTGATCGATACCGCATCGGATGCCGACCGGATCGGCCGCCCGCTCTGGAACGAGGACGGCTGGCCGGCCGTTGACGTGAGCGAGCCTGTGGGTTTCGTCCGCCTCGCGCATGCCTGGTTCGGAGGCGAGGTCGCGCTCCAGCTGGTGTACGCGATCTGGTTCCCGGAGCGGCCGAGAAAGGGCCCGTTGGACATCCTGGGCGGGCGCCTCGACGGGCTGATCTGGCGGGTGACGCTGGGCAACGACGGCAGGCCGCTGGTGTTCGACGGCATCCACGCCTGTGGCTGCTACCATCTGTTCTTCCCGACCTCGGAGGTGCGCCGCTTGCCACTGCCCCAGGACGCCAGCCAGGACCTCCGGGAGACGGTCGAGATCCCGCAGACGGCGCCGGAGCCCGGCCCCGATGAGCGGCTCGCGTTGCGCGTGGCGGCGGGGTCGCACTACGTGACGGGACTGATCACCGTGGCGACGGACGACGGGCGCTGGCCCGTCGAGACGTATCGCCTGGTGTCGGATGAGGAGCTGCCCGACGCGGCGCTCCGCTCGATGCCGCTGCCGCACGGCGGCCGACGCAGCCTCTTCGGGCCGGACGGGATCGTTTCCGGCACCGAGCGCCCGGAACGCTTCCTGCTCTGGCCCATGGGCATCGAGAGCGCCGGCGCCATGCGGCAGTGGGGCCGGCACGCCACGGCCTTCGTCGGCCGGCGGCATTTCGACGACCCCGCTCTGCTGGACGAGGCCTTCGCCCGATGAGACGGCTGATCGTCACCCTCGCGCTGCTCGCTCTCGTGCATGGGCCGACCCGCGCCGAGAGCCTGGCGGCGGCGGAGGCGCTGTACGAGCAGGGCGCGTTCGAGAAGGCGGCGGATCTGGCGCGCATGCTGGGCAGCGCGGACGGCCATGCGCTCGCCGCGCGGGCGACGCTGGTCGAGGCCACCTATCTGGCTCCCGACGACGAGAAGCTGTCGCTGCTCGACCTGGCAGCCGAGGATGCCCGCAACGCCCTGGAGCTCGCGCCCGGGCACGTTCAGGCCCATCTGGAGCTCGCCGTCGCGCTCGGCCAGGCCGCGCGCCTGCAGAGCCCGATCGCCGTGTACCTGAATGGCTACGTCGACGAGAGCAGGCAGCACCTCGACCGCGCGCTGCGCCTCGATCCCGATTCGGCCTGGACTCACGCCATGCTCGGCGCCTGGCATCTGCAGGTCGTGCGGCACGCGGGCGCGGAGCGGGCGCTGGAGCTGTACGGCGCCGAGGTGCAAGCGGGGCTCGAGCGTTGCGCCGAGGCGGCAGCGCTGGCGCCAGACGGCCTCCTGCCGCGCTTCGCCTGCGCGCTCTCGCTCCTGGAGCTGGATGGCGCGAGCTACGGCGCAGAGGTCGGGCAGGTGCTCGCGCTCGTGCTCGAGCTGCCGGCACGGGACGCGGCCGAGCGTCTGGTGCAGGCGCGCGCCCGCGAGCTCCTGGAGGAGCTCGGCGGCGAGGGCATCTACTGAGACGTCCCGAGCTCGTCGAGCCGCTCCGAGATCCGGCGCAGCTGCTCCACATCGCGCCCGCCGCCGGCGATCCGGCGCGCCAGATCGGCCCGGATGCGATCCACGTAGTGGCGCGACGAAGGGCGCGGGGTGAAGGTCCCGAGGAGCGGCACCAGCAACACGAAGGCCGCGAGCACCAGTGCCACGACCTTCCACCAGGCGACGAAGGCGAGGCCGATGCCGAACGCGAGCGGCCAGCCGGCCACGATGGCCGCGGTCCTCAGCCCTTGCTCGCGCGGCGTCGCCAGAGCGCCGGCGTCGCCCCCCAGGCTGCCGCCCAACGCCACGAGCGTGCGCTGGAAATTGCGCGTATAGGCGGTCAGGAACGCCAGGGCGCCGAGCAGCAGGAGATAGACGAGCAACAGCATCTGGCGCGCTTTCCAGTGCGAACCGCAACCGGCGCCCGCGACCACAGGTCTCGCGCCAGTGCGTTGCCGGCGGCGAGCCGTCCCGCCTATAGTGGACCGCGACGCGCAAGGTTCAAGGCGAGCAGGGACGGCATGAGCGGCAACTACGAGCAGGTCTACAACCGATCGCTGCGCGATCCCGAGGGATTTTGGGCCGAAGCGGCCGAGGCGCTGCACTGGCACCGGCGCTGGGACCGGGTGCTCGACGATGCGCGGCCGCCCTTCTATCGCTGGTTCAAGGGCGGCCAGATCAACACCTGCTACAACGCGGTCGACCGCCACGTCGAGGCCGGGCGCGGCGAGCAGGCCGCGATCGTCTACGACAGTCCGGTGACGGGCACGGTCAAGACCCTGACCTATCACGAGCTGCAGGACCAGGTGGCGCGTTTCGCCGGCGCCTTGCGCCGCCACGGCGTCGGCCCGGGCGATCGGGTGATCATCTACATGCCGATGGTGCCCGAGGCGCTGATCGCCATGCTCGGCTGCGCCCGCATCGGCGCGATCCACTCCGTCGTGTTCGGCGGGTTTGCGGCGCACGAGCTCGCCACGCGCATCGACGACGCCAAGCCGAAAGTGATCGTCTCGGCTTCCTGCGGCATCGAGGTCACCCGGGTGATCCCGTACATGCCGCTGCTCGAGGGCGCGATCGGCATGGCCGCGCACAAGCCCGACCATTGCATCATCTTCCGGCGACCGCAGGCGGAAGCCGAGCTGGTCCGGGGCCGCGACCTCGACTGGGACGAATGCATCGCGGCGGCCTCAGCGGCCGAATGCGTCCCGGTGGACGCGACCGACCCGCTCTACATCCTCTACACCTCCGGCACGACGGGGCAGCCCAAGGGCATCGTGCGCGACAATGGCGGCCATGCCGTGGCCCTGCACTGGAGCATGCAGAACGTCTACGACGTCGAGCCGGGCGAGGTGTACTGGGCAGCCTCCGACGTCGGCTGGGTCGTGGGCCACAGCTACATCTGCTACGGCCCGCTGCTCAACGGCAAC
>CAZXYL010000514.1:0-4121 GCA_964644915.1 uncultured Geminicoccaceae bacterium | reverse complement strand
GCGTCCGTCCTCGCCCGGCGCGATCAGCGCGGCGCGCGCGCTCTCGAGCTCGAAGTGGCGCATGCGCAGGGTCGCCTGCGCGGTCGAGACCCGCGCCTCGTTGATGCGCACGTTCAGGCGCGCCTGATCGAGCGCACGCTCCGTGATCGCCTCGCTCGGGCGCAGCGCCTCGGCCCGGCGCAGCTCGCTGAGCGCGAACTCGAGCTCCGCCTGGGCGCGCTCCAGCTCGGCGCGCGCGAGCGCGAAGGCCGCATCCGCCGCCTGCAGCTCGGCCTCGAGCCGGGCGCGGGTGCGCTGGTCGAGGAACGCGGGGTCCATCTCCGCGAGCGAGGTGAGCACGGTCTCACGCGCCTCGACGCGGTCGCCCGGGCGCAGATGGATGCGCGTGATGCGGCCGGCGAGCGGCGCAGAGACGACGTAGACGTCGCGCACCCGGGTCTGGCCCTCGCCGTCGACCGTGACCCGGAGCGGCCCGCGCTCGATGGTCGCGAGATCCACCGGCACCGGCTGCGGCCAGAACGCCCAGGCCAGCCCGCCGATCAGCAGAACGGCGAGCAGGGCCATGAACAGGGCGCGTCGGAGCGGGGCGCGCATCGCTACTCCCGGGTCTTGAGCACGGCCACGAGGTCGAGCCGGTCGAGGCGTCGCCGCACCACCAGACCGGATATGATGGCGGCGAGCGTGACCACAAGCATCGCGGTGCCGTAGGTCGAGCGCTCGACCACGAGCGGAATGCGGTAGAGCTCGGTCTCGAAGGCGCTCGCCATGAAAGCGGCGAGGCCGTAGCCCAAGAGACAGCCGACCGGCAGCGCCGCCAGGGTGAGCAGCGCCAGCTCGCCGAGCAGGATGTAGGCGACCTCGAAGCGGGTGAAGCCCAGCACGCGCAGGCTCGCGAGCTCGCGCCCGCGCTCGGAGAGCGCGATCCGCGCGCTGTTGTAGACCACGCCGAAGGCGATCATGCCGGCGAACAGGGCGTTGATCATGATCATCTGGATCAGGTTCTCGGCGACGTGCTCGCGGAAGCTCTCGAGCATGCGCGTCTGCAGCGCGACCCCGGCGACCGCGGGCGTCTCCTTGAGCTGCGCGTAGAGCTCGTCCTCGCGGCCGCGGTTCACCAGCAGGTACGCCCCCGAGATCACCGGGCCCTCGCGCATCAGGCGGTTGAGGGCGTGGCGCTGCATGACCACGGAGCCGCCCATGTACTCCTCGACCACCGCCGCGATGCGCACCTCGAGCACCGGGCGGCGGCCCTCGAGCACCTCGGCGATCAACAGATCGCCCCGCCCCACCCCCAGCCGATCCGCCACGGACTTCGAGAGCATCAGCCCCTCGGGTGGCACGGGGATCGGCTGGAGGTCGGCGTCGAGCAGGCGGAAGATCGTGGTCTCCCGATCGAGGCCGGTGATCGCCGTGCGCTCCTCGCGCGTGCCGTGGCGCAATTTCACCGCGACCGCGCGAAACGGCTCGGCGGCGATCACGCCCGGCAGGCGCCGGGCCTCGAACAGGGCGCTCTCGGGCCGCGGCTCGACGAAGCTGACGGTCGCGTGCTGGCGCTGGGCCATGAAGAACTGGACCTCGATGATGCGGTCGATACCGCCGAGCGTGAACATGGAGCCGATCAGGATCGCGACGCCCGCGGCGATGCCGATCGTGGTCAGCGCGGCCCGCAGCGGCCCGCGCACGATGTGGCGCAGGATCATGCGCGAGGGCTGGGTGATCCAGCGCACGACGCCGGCACGATCGAGCAGCCCGCGCCGGTAGCGCGCAGGCGGCGCCGGGCGCATGGCCTCGGCCGGCGGCAGGCGGACGGCGCGGCGAACCGCGGTCCAGGTGCCGGCGAGCCCGGCCGCCATCGCGAGCAGCGCGCCGGTGGCGAACACCGCCGGGCTCGGCCGATAGTGCAGGAACGGGAAACGGAAGAACTGGGCGTAGAGCTCGGTCATGCCGCGGCCGAGCCAGGCGCCGAGGGCAAAGCCGCAGAGCACGCCCAGGAGCACCATCGCGAGCACGAACTTCGCGTAGTGCCAGCCCACCGCGAGGTCGGAGAAGCCGAAGGCCTTCAAGAGCCCGATCTGCTCGCGCTCGGTCTCGATCAGGCGCGCGACCGCCACATTGAGCAGGAAGATGGCGACGCCCAGGAAGATCGGCGGCGCGATCAGCGCCAGCGTCCAGAGCTGCTCGAGCTCGTTGTCGAGGAACCAGTTGGAGGTCTGATCGGCGCGGCCGTAGGCCCCGAGCCCGCCGTAGCGGGCGAGCAGGCGGTCGAGCTCCGCGATCACCGCCGACGCCGACGCGCCGCGCAGCAGCGTGAGGCTGACGTCGTTGAACGCGCCCTCGAGATCGAAGGCGGCGGCGAGCGTCGGGCGCGGCACCCAGAGCACGCCGAAGGTGCGATCGTCGGGGAAGAAGGCCCCGGGCCCGAAGGAGTAGACGTACTCCGGCGAGAGTGCCACGCCGACGACCACAAAACGCTGCAGGCGCTGGTTGATGATGGCGTCCAGCGTGTCCCCGGGCGCCAGATCGTGCGCCTGGGCGAACGCCTCGCTGACCAGCGCCTCGTCCGGCCGCCCCGGCGCCAGCATGCGGCCGGCCCTGAGGGCGGTGGCGTTGAGCGCCGGCGGATCGTGCTCGGGCAGCGAGATCAGGCGGCCGGTCGCGGGCTCGGCCATGCCCTCGATGTCCAGGGTGACGTCGGCCACGATCCGGGTCTCGACCGTCTGCACGCCCGGGATCGCCGCGATCTCCGCGGCCAGCGTCTCGGGCGCCCGCTTCACCTGCGCGAACACCTGGGCGAAGCGATAGCGGTCATAGTAGGCGTCGCGCGTGAGCTCCAGCGACTGCAGGGTGCCGAGCATGAGCACGAACAGGGCGACCCCGCCCGCGACCACGAAGGCGATCGCGACCACCTGGCCCTTGAGGTGCCAGAGGTCGCGCATGAGCTTCCTGTCGAGCGCGCGCACGCCTACCAGCTCAGCTCCGCCGCGGGCCGCTTGTCGGGGTTGGCCCGGACCTCCTGCACCCGGCCGTCGGCGAAGTCGATCACCCGGTCGGCCATCGCCGCGATCCCGGCATTATGGGTGATCAGGCCCGTGAGCGCGCCGAGCTCGCGGTTGACCCGCTCGATCGCCTCCAGGACCACGACACCGGTCTTGCTGTCGAGGGCGCCGGTCGGCTCGTCGCACAGCAGGACCTGCGGGCGCTTGGCGATGGCGCGGGCGATCGCGACCCGCTGCTGCTCGCCGCCCGACATCTGGGCCGGGAAATGGTCCAGGCGGTGCTCGAGGCCGACCAGCGTGAGCGCGTCCTCGGGCGTCATCGGGTCGGGGGCGATCTCGGTCACCAGGGCCACGTTCTCGCGCGCGGTGAGGCTCGGGATCAGATTGTAGAACTGGAACACGAAGCCGACGTGGTCGCGCCGGTAGCGGGTGAGCGCGCCGTCGTCGAGCGCCGTGAGCTCGACGTCGTCGAAGCGCACCGTGCCGCTGGTCGGCCGGTCCAGGCCGCCGATGATGTTGAGGAGAGTCGACTTGCCGCTGCCCGAGGGCCCGAGCAGAACCACGACCTCGCCCGCAAAAAGCTCCAGGTCGATGCCGCGCAGCGCGTGCACCTCGGTCTCGCCGCTGCGATAGACCTTGGTCAGCCCGCGGACCGCAAAGGTGACCGACGCCGGCGCGGCGCCGGGGCGCTCAGCGGTCGCCACGGGCTGAAGGCCGCAGGCCCAGTTCGCGATTGGTGTTCGTGCCGGTCTGCGCTATGGGGTGCACGAAGCCGTCCCGGTGAGCCGCGGTCGAGATCGCGCTATCCCGGCGTGATCCGGACCACGCATTGATCTGTGGCAAGGCGGGGCACGAAGCAAGGCGTTCGTGCGGGGAAGGGCATGGCGGAGCGGCGCATCGGCATCATCATGCACGGCGTGACCGGGCGCATGGGGACCAACCAGCACCTGGTGCGCTCGATCCTCGCCATCCGCGCGCAGGGCGGCGTGACGCTCGCCGACGGCGCCCGCCTCATGCCGGAGCCGATCCTGGTCGGCCGCAGCGCCCACAAGCTGGAAGAACTCGCCGACGCGCACGGCCTCGACAGGTGGGCGACCGACGTCGGTGCCGTGCTGGAGGACCCGG
>CAZXYL010000513.1:0-6967 GCA_964644915.1 uncultured Geminicoccaceae bacterium | reverse complement strand
CCGGCGCGCAGCTTGGCGAAGAGCTCGGCGTTGCTGGCGTAGAGATCGTAGCGCACCTGGATGCCGGTGGCATCGGAGAAGTCCTCGAGCGTGGTCTCGCCGATATAGGTATCCCAGTTGTAGACGTTGAGCTGAGTGCCTTGCGCGAAGCTCAAACGCGTGGCGGCCGGCAGCGCTGCGGCAACCGCGAGGGTCCCCTGGAGGAACCGCCGGCGGTTGGTCTCGAAGCGGGGGAAAGGCGCAGAGCGACGGGACATGATCAACCCTCCAGACGCGTTCTTGCGACCGTGCCACGACCAAGGTGAGCGGCGGTAGCGGCGCGATTGCCTCTTGCCGATCATTGATGCGAAAGGGGCCATTGCTGTCAACGACGCGAACCATGAAGCTTCGCTCAGGCGTCGCGCTCGTGACGCTCTGTCGACACCTTGTGCGCGCCGGGATCGATCTCGGTCGGAGCTGCCAGCCGGCCCACCCCATCGAATTCACTTGACTATACACATCAAGCTGTTAGAGCACGTGCTTAGCACGCCGCCTCAGGGGAAGAGGAGTGTGAATGCGATGGATCGGGACTTTGCGGATGTCGCGGCACGCGGGAGCGCGCCGGGCGACTGGCCGTCCTCTCCCCACACGCGCGCCGGGAACGGCGGCGGGCATGTGATGCCGGCCAAGGAAGGCCGCGCCGGGCAGCAGGCCGATCCGTACCTCGCGCCGGCGATGCGCGCGGCGGCGGCCGCCAAGGCCAGGACGGCGCAGATCCGCTCGGCACACCCTGCGCCCGAGCGCCCGGCCCCGGCCGCTCCACCGGCGCGCCTCCATTGGGTGGCCCCTGTTCCTGCCCCGACCGCGCCGGGTGGAAGCCCGGGCGTGTCGGTCGCACAGGCCGCAACCGCTTCGCCGATCGCCTTCAGGCCTCTGCGGCGGGAGGCGACTGAGCCGCCCTATCGCACCGAGCACGGGCCGAGCGCGCCCGAAACGCCTGCCCCAACCGAGCCGGAACCCGCTGTCGAGCCCTGCCGGGCGCAGAACGGGGCCGCGCGGTTTGCGAAGACCGTGGCCGAGCTGCAGCGCCGCCAAGGGGGGGACGAGCCGGCCGAGCGATGGGCGCAGATGGTGCCACGCCCGGCGGGACCGCGCCGGGACGAGCCGGCGGCCGAGGCCAGGAGCGGCGTCCGGCCGAGCTCGCTGGGCCGGCTCTGGCGCTACCTCAGGGGCTCCGGAAGCGGACCCGAGCCCACGGGCTGAGCGGACGAGCCGGGCAGAAGGGAAACCACGGACCGTGCGGCCGCGCCTCAGGCCAGCGAGAGGGCTCGCGAGAGAGGCTCGCCCGGAGATGCCGTCGTCCGATCCGGCGTCGGGCGGCAGCGCACCGTGGCGGTTCGCACGGACCATGGCCGCGGCCGAACGCAGCCGCGCGGCCGGGGCCGGCGAGACCTGGGACCGCACGGCGCTGCCGGAGGACATGCGTGGCGCGCTGCGCGACCGGCCGCGTTTCGGGCACCGCTGGCGCGAGCTGCTGTACCGGCTGGCGCCCCGCCCGGCATCGCCCCGGTACCGGCCGCCCTCGGCGCCGGTGCGCGCGGCCGCGCCCGAACCCTCCGAACCACCTGCACCCCTGCCCAAGCCGGGCGGCCCAGACGTGCCCACGGCGCTGCCCCCGCCCCACCCAAGTGCCGGGCCCTGGCGGACCACGTTCGGTGGCCTGCACGGGCTGCTGCGGGCCCTGGTCCTCGAGGGCGCGCGGCACCGGCCCGAGGCGAGCGCGTCCGTGCCTGCGCCCCTGTTGCCGCCGGAACGTCGCCGGCGCGCAGACGCCCTCGCGCTGCGCTTCTGGCCGCACGGCAAGCCGGACCCGGAGCGGGCGGTGACCGGCCGGCTGCTCCGCCGCCCGGTGCGGCCGCCGCAGGCGCGCCGGGATGCGGGTGCCGACCCGGGCGCAGCGAGCACCAGGGCCGCTCGCTGGCGGGCGACCCTCCTGCGCGCCGGCGGCAGCCGGCACGCCTGGCTCGCCGTCGCGCTCCTGCTCCTGCTCGTGCTCGTCGGCCATGAGGCAATGCTCGACCTCCGGCCGCGGCCGAACGTGCAGCCGCCCGGGCCGGGTCTGTCCGACGGGCGCGCCCAGGCGCCGGAGCTGCGCGACGACCTGACGGCCGCGCTCGAGCAGTATCGCCGGGCGAGCGAGCTCGACCCGACCAATCCGCTCCTGCTCTACCGCTGGGCGGTGGCGCTCGAGCAGCACGGCGAGCTCGAGCAGGCCCTGGCGGTCTACCGCCGCGCCGCTGCACTGAGCCTGCGCGCGCCATCGGGCGCCGGCGACTGACCCGCCGCGGTCCGGGGCCTCTGGCGAAGCGGCCGTCCTTGCGCTAAGGGCAAGCGCTCGTCCGCCTCGAAGGAGAGCCATGCGCTCCCGGCTCACGCGCTTGTCGTCGCTGATGCTCGCCTCGCTGCTCGGCGCCTGCCAGCTCGCCCCCGGGCCGGACCTGCCGCTCGAGCGGCTGCGCCTGCCGTCCGGCTTCTCGGCCGAGGTCTGGGCGGTGGTGCCGGGCGCGCGCACGCTGCGGGTCGCGGAGAACGGCGCCAGGATCTGGGTCGGCACCCGCGGCGACGAGCTGTTCGCGGTCCTCGATCCCGACCGGGACGGCGTCGCGGACGAGGTCGTGCGGGTCGCGAGCGGCCTGAAGGTGCCGAACGGGCTCGCGCTGGATCGCGACGGCACGCTGGTCGTCGCCGAGCAGCACCGCATCATCCGCCTGAGCGAGGGCGGCGTGGTCCGGGAGATCGTCCCGCCCGGCGTCCTCCCGGATCGCGACCTGCACGGCTGGCGCTACGCCGGGCTCGGCCCGGACGGGCGGCTCTACGTGAGCGTGGGCGCGCCCTGCGACGTCTGCGCCCCGAGCGGCTTCGAGGGCACGATCCTGCGTCTGCTGCCGGACGGCCACGAGCTCGAGATCTTCGCCCGCGGCCTGCGCAGCCCGGGCGGCTTCGACTGGCACCCGCAGACCCGGGAGATGTTCTTCACCGACAGCGGCGCCTCCCTCACCGGCGATCGGGCGCCGCCGGACGAGCTCAACCACGCGCCCGAGCCCGGCCTGCACTTCGGCTTCCCCTACCGCTACGGCCGCAGGCTGGCCTATCCGGGGTTCGCCCACCGCCTGCCGCCGCAACCGATCGTGCACCCGGCCCTGGAACTGGACGCGCAGGCCGGCGCGCTGGGCATCCACTTCTATCGCGGCGCCATGTTCCCGGCGTCCTACCGGCACGACGCCCTGATCGCGCTCCACGGCTCGGGGGAGCGCAACGATGCGGCCGGCTATCGCATCACGCGGGTGCGCTTCGAGGCCGGGCGGCCGGTCGGCACGCAGGTCTTCATCGACGGCTGGCGGGGCCCGGACGGGGTCGCCTGGGGCCGCCCGGTCGACCTCGCGACCCTGCCGGACGGCTCCCTCCTGATCTCGGACGACCACGCCGGCGTGATCTATCGGATCACCTACGCCCCGCCCCGCACGCGGAGCCAGCGCCCGCGCCGGCTCAGATGCCGAGGTCGGCCGCGGTGCGGTCGAGCGCGCGCCGGGCCCGGCTCACCATCTCCCCGATCTCGTCCTCGCCGATGACCAGCGGCGGCGCCAGCACCATCACGTCGCGTACCGCCCGCATCACCAGCCCGCCCCGGATCGAATGCTCGCGACAGGTGAGGCCGACCCGGCGCTCGACCGGGAAGGGCTCCCGGCGCGCCTTGTCCCGCACCAGCTCGATGCCCGCGAGCAGGCCGCAGCTGCGCACCTCGCCCACCAGCGGATGATCGGCGAGCCGGCCCAGCGCGTCGGCGAAGGCGCGCCCGAGCGGCCCGCCGGCGCGCTCGTGCAGGCCCTCGTCCTCGAGGATGCGCAGGTTCTCGAGCGCCACCGCCGCCGCCACCGGATGGCCCGAGTAGGTGAAGCCGTGCGTCCACTCCTGGTTCGCCGCCACGAGCGCATCGCTGATGCGGGCACCCACCAGCACCGCCGCCATCGGCACGTAGCCCGAGGTCAGCCCCTTGGCCACGGTCATCAGGTCCGGCGCGATGCCGAAGCGGTGCGATCCGAACCAGCGCCCGGTGCGCCCGAAGCCGCAGATCACCTCGTCCGCGACCAGCAGCACGTCGTAGGCGCGGCAGAGCCTCTGGATCTCGGCCCAGTAGCCCTCCGGCGGCACGATCACGCCCCCGGCGCCCTGCACCGGCTCGCCGATGAAGGCGGCGACGTTCTCCGGGCCCAGCGCCTGGATCGCGCGCTCGAGCTCCCGGGCCGCCTGCCGGCCGTACTCCTCGGGCGCCAGCGCGCCGCCCTCGGCGTACCAGTAGGGTGCCGGGATGTGATGGAAGCCCGGCAGCGGCAGGTCCGACTGCGGGTGCATCGGCTGCAGGCCGGACATGCTGGCGGCGCCCAGGGTCACGCCGTGATAGGCGTAGTTCCGGCTGATGATCGCCTTCTTGCCGCGCCGGCCCGCGAGGTTCCAGTAGTAGCGCACCAGCTTGACGACGGTGTCGTTGGCCTCGGAGCCGGAGTTGGTGAAGAACACCCGGTCCAGGCCCGCGGGCGCGATCCCGGCGAGGCGCGCCGCGAGCTCGACCGCCGGCGCCGTGGTCGACTGGAAGAAGGTGTTGTAGTAGGGCAGCTCGGCCATCTGCCGGCGCGCGGCCTCGACCAGCTCGGCCCGGCCGTAGCCCACGTTCACGCACCACAGCCCGGACATGCCGTCCAGGATGCGGTTGCCCTCGCTGTCCCAGAGCCAGCAGCCCTCGGCACGCGTGATCACGCGCACGTCCCGGCCCGCGAGCTCGGCGTGGTTGGTGAAGGGATGCAGGTGATGGCGGCGGTCGAGCGCCCGCCAGCGCGCGGTCTCCGCCCCGCCAGCCGTGCGCGCCGTGCCGGGCTCGCCCCTCATCGCCGGCGCAGCCCGAGCCTGATGTGCGAGATGTAGACCGTGGTGCGGCCCTCGAACCCGGAATCTGTGCCGATCAGGAGCCACAGGTTGCCGTCCCGGTCGGTCTGCCCGAGCAGGCGGCGCGGGCCGAAGCGCTTGGGCACGAACACGGTCCCGAGGCAGTCCGCGCCGGCCGCGGCGAGGTCGCCCACGACGATCGCATCGGCCCCGCCCTGCGCCTGGTTGCCCTTGTCCAGGTTCATGACCAGATCGCCCTCCTCGTTCTCGACCGCGCGCGGCTCGAAGGCGACGGCGCCGGCCTTGACGTGGACGGACTCGCCAGGCGCGCCGCCGATGCCAAAGCAGCCTTCGCCGGCATCGGTATAGAGCGTGAAGCGCAGCCGGACGCTGTAGGTGGCGTCGGGTGCCAGGCCCGTGATCTGCCGCTTGACGTACATGAACAGATCGTCGCTGTGGTTGTCGCCCGACAGCCGCAGCCCCTTGAGCCGGCTGCGGGGCCCTGGCAGCGGGATCTTCGCGCGCCGGAACGACAGCCCATAGAAGTCGCCGTCGAGCTCCAGGGCAGGCAGGTCGGCGAACCCGCCGACCCAGCCGCCGGAGTCCGCGCAGAAGCGAAAGTTCAGCCGGTCCGGCGCATTGGGGTGGCAGGTCCTGGCGATCGCCCGGGCGTCGGCCGCGGGCATGGCCACGGCGGGGCTCCCGAGCGCCCCGGCCGCGAGGACGAGCACAAATGCGGCCAGTCGGTTCATGGCGATGGCTCCCCTCGACCGGAAGGACGCCGACGGCGTCTCAGGACCGCGGTCGAGCCGGCGCAGGATCTCGCCAGATCTCCCGCAAGGCAAGGGGGCGAGCCGGCCCGATCGGCCGGCCATGGCTTCGCCCCGCGCCGCGGATGCCCGGTGGCGGTACCCGGGGATGGCAAAGCCGCCCGCTCAGGTCGCCCTCCGGGTGTCCCGAACCCTTAAAATACTTTGAACGACCGCCATCGGACGCCCTCGAACGGCAATGGATTGACGCCATGATGCCTCTGTTCGGATTTCTCCTCCTCGTGTTCGCCCTGTTCGACCTCACCTTCCTTTTGCTCGGCCATTCGCTCACCGACGTGCTCTGGTCGCCGGCCGTGTTCTTCGTGCTCGGGATCCTGTTCTGCATCCTCGAGGCGCCGCAGGACGACCGCCGCTCGTTCTGACCGGCCAGGGCGCGCCATGACGAACAGGCCGGGCGCCGGCCGAGTGGGCCGTGTGGCGGCCGCGCGCCCTTTCGTCTGAACGGGCTCAGCTGCGAGGCAGCCGGCGCATCTCTTCGACGATCGCCACGGTCTCGACACTCACCCGCGTGACGCGCATCAGGAGATCGATCACCTTCTCCTTGTGGTCGGCGAAGCGGTAGGTGTTGAATTTCTCGCGGAATGGTCGGGCAGCGCAGGTCGGTATAGTGAAGCTACGCCTGAACAGCCGACCCATCGCCTGCGCGCGATCTGGATCGCCCTGCCCGAAGCGGTGGAGAAGCGGACCTGGGGCGATCCGACCGTCCGTGTGCGCAACCGGATCCTCGCCATGGAGCAGCGCGGCGACGGTCGCGTCTCGCTCTGGTGCAAGGCGCCGCCCGGCACCCAGGTGGTGCTGGTCGGCGACGATCCGAAGCGCTTCTTTGCGCCGCCGTACGTCGGCCACAAGGGCTGGCTCGGCATGCGTCTCGACCACGACCCGGACCGGGACGAGATCGCCTCGATCGTCAGGCGCAGCTACCGCCTGATCACGCCCAAGCGCCTCGCGGCGCTGGTCGAATGACGGACCGCGTCAACACCCGAGCCCGGAGGTCGGGCAAGCCGCAGCCGCATGCCCGACGCATGCCGGGTTTGCCGTCGAGAGCATGGCACAGAGGTGCATGATTTGCTAGTTGGCCGCGTTCGACCCCGCATCGGTCATCTTCGCGCGAAGTCTCAGATACCTCCGTCCGCTCTCTGTGATGTAGAAATAGGCATGCACGTTCTTGTAGCGCTCAGGGGGACTTATTTGAGGCGCTAATCGATCATCAAAGCGATGAT
>CAZXYL010000512.1:0-5532 GCA_964644915.1 uncultured Geminicoccaceae bacterium | reverse complement strand
GCGCCATGCCGAGCCAGGCGGGCGGCTCTGCGGGCAGAGCGAAGTAGAGGGCGACGCCGGTGCCGAGCCCGACCGGCAGCCAGAGGAACCAGCGCTCGCGCTCCTGCAGCAGCTCCTCTGCGAGCCATGCCCAGTGCCCGGTCCCCGGCGCGGCGCGCCGCCACGGCCAGCCGAGCCGTATCGCGGCGCCGAAGGGAAAGCGCCTGGAACCGAGGGGCGGATGCGCCATGTCAGCGTTTGTGCTAGATCGGGTTAACCTTCTGCTCGGATCTGGATGTCAGTTTATCAACCATGAGTGTAGTTACAAGGTTTGCCCCGTCGCCCACTGGTTTTTTGCACATCGGCGGCGCCCGCACCGCGCTGTTCAACTGGCTGTTCGCGCGCCACCACGGCGGCAGGTACCTGTTGCGGGTCGAGGACACCGATCGCGCGCGCTCGACCACCGACGCGATCGAGGCGATCTTCGACGGGCTCGGCTGGCTCGGGCTGCTCGGCGACGAAGGCCCGGTGTTCCAGTCGCAGCGGCTGGCCCGCCACGCGGAGGTCGCGCACCAGCTGCTGGAGCGGGGGCTGGCGTACCGGTGCTATGCGACTCCTGCCGAGCTCGAGGACATGCGCGCCAGGGCCAAGGCGGAGGGCCGCTCGATGCGGTACGACGGGCGCTGGCGCGAGCGCGATCCGGCCGAGGCGCCGCCGGGGGTCGACCCGGTGATCCGCCTCAAGGCGCCGCAGACCGGCGAGACGGTGCTCCGGGACCGGGTGCAGGGCGAGATCCGGGTCGCGAACGAGCAGCTGGACGACATGGTGCTGCTGCGCTCGGACGGCAGCCCGACCTACATGCTCTCGGTAGTCGTGGACGACCACGACATGGGCATCACCCACATCATCCGCGGCACCGACCACCTGACCAACGCTTTTCGCCAGATGCAGCTGTATCGGGCGCTGGAGTGGCAGGTGCCCGAGTTCGCGCACATCCCCCTGATCCACGGGCCCGACGGCACGAAGCTTTCCAAGCGCCACGGCGCGCTCGGGATCGATGCCTATCGCGAGCAGGGCCTGCTGCCCGAGGCGGTGCGCAACTACCTGCTGCGCCTCGGCTGGAGCCACGGCGACGAGGAGATCATCGACACGGCGCAGGCGATCGAGTGGTTCGACCTCGATGGCGTCGGCAAGTCGCCGGCGCGCTTCGACCTCGCCAGGCTCACCAGCCTCAACGCGCATTACCTGCGGCAGCGGCCGAGCGCCGATCTGGTGGAGCTGATCGCGCCGCGCCTGGAGGCCGACGGCCACCGGATCGACGAGACCGCGCGGGCGCGGCTGCTGGCCGGGATCGAGGGCCTCAAGCCACGCGTGAGCACCCTGGTCGAGCTCGCCGCGAGCGCTAGGTTCTATGTCGCCGACCGCCCGATCCACCTGAACGAGCGGGCGGCCAGGCTGCTGGACGCGCAAGCGCGTCGACGCCTGGGCCTCCTCTTGCCGGTGCTCGAGCGCTGCGAGCATTGGGAAGAGGGCGCGCTCGAGGAGGTCGTGCGCGAGTTCGCGCAAGGCGAAGGGGTGGGGCTCGGGCGCGTCGCACAGCCGCTGCGCGCGGCGCTCACCGGCTCGGACGCCTCGCCCGGGATCTTCGAGGTGATGCGCGTGCTCGGCCGGGCGGAGGTGCTGGCGCGCCTGGCGGATGCGGTGGAAGGCCGCAATGCCGCACTGCAACATGCCGATTGATCCGAGTCGGCACGCGCTCTAGACTCTCGGCTGATCGAGCCCTTCAGCCTCGGACGGCGTTATCCGATCATCGACAACGAGCCAGGGGGTGGCCCATGACCCAGCCCAGCAACAGCAAGGCGGAACTTCGGGACGCCGTCGGGCGCACGGTCGAGCTTCCGGTCTACGAGGGCACCATCGGCCCGTCCGTGATCGACATCCGCAATCTCTATCGGGAAACGGGTCAGTTCACCTACGACCCCGGCTTCACCTCCACGGCGGCCTGCTCTTCCAAGATCACCTTCATCGACGGTGAGGAAGGGGTCCTGCTGCATCGGGGCTACGCGATCGAGGACCTCGCCACCAAGAGCGACTTCCTCGAGGTCGCCTACCTGATCCTCTTCGGCGAGCTGCCGACGGCGACCGAGAAGGAGAAGTTCGTCAAGGGCGTGACCTACCACACCATGGTGCATGAGCAGATCACCTATCTGTTCCGCGGCTTCCGTCGCGACGCGCACCCGATGGCGGTGATGATCGCGGTGGTGGGGGCGCTCTCGGCGTTCTACCACGAAGATCTGGACATCGAGGACCCGCACAACCGGATGATCGCGAGCTACCGGCTGGTCGCCAAGGTGCCGACGATCGCCGCGATGGCCTACAAGTACTCGGCCGGTCAGCCGTTCATGTACCCGCGCAACGACCTCGCCTATGCCGAGAATTTCCTGCGCATGATGTTCGGGGTGCCGTGCGAGGAGTACAAGGTGAACCCCGTGCTCGCGCGCGCGCTGGACCGGATCTTCATCCTGCACGCCGACCACGAGCAGAACGCGTCGACCTCGACGGTGCGGCTGGTGGGCTCGACCGGTGCCAGCCCGTATGCGGCGATCGCCGGGGGCATCGCCTCGCTCTGGGGGCCGGCGCACGGCGGCGCGAACGAGGCGGTGGTCAACATGCTCAAGGAGATCGGCTCGGTCGAGCGGATCCCGGAGTTCCTGGAGCGCGCCAAGGACAAGAACGACCCCTTCCGGCTCATGGGCTTCGGCCACCGCGTGTACAAGAACTACGACCCGCGCGCCGCGGTGCTGCGCGAGAGCGCCATGGAGGTGCTGGAGGATCTCGGCCGGGCCGACGACCCGCTGCTGCCGATCGCGCGCGAGCTCGAGAAGATCGCGCTCGAGGACGCGTATTTCGTCGAGCGCAAGCTGTTCCCCAACGTCGACTTCTACTCGGGCATCATCCTGCAGGCGATGGGCATCCCGACCTCGATGTTCACGGCCATCTTCGCGCTCGCGCGCACGGTCGGCTGGGCCGCACAGTGGAACGAGATGATCGAGGACCCGGAGCAGAAGATCGGCCGGCCGCGCCAGCTCTACACCGGGCCGCAGCCGCGCCGCTTCGTGCCGATCGAGGAGCGCGGGTGAGCTGCGCCCCGCCCCCCACCCTGGCCCTCCCCCACAAGGGGGAGGGAACACCTCACCAGCACCGTCGACCGGGGGAGGTCGGGTGATTGGCCCGTTTCCTGCCCCGGCCCGTCGGGTCTGCGCCCGAGGGCAGCCTCGGATCAATCGGCTTGAGTCGGGTGCTCGCGAGGCGTCGACCGAACGGCGAGCCGCGAAGTCGAGGGCAAGAAGCACCGTCGCGGCGATTTGCCGACGCGGATTGGCGTTGCGAGGCCGCGCAGATCGGCTGACGTCGAAGCGTAAACCGATGCTGACCGCTGTCAGTCGAGTGGCCCGAGCGGGACACTATCTTCGAGCTCCTTGGATTGCGAAGGCTACACCGCTGGCGCGAAAACGTTGCGCCAGTGGCGCGTTTTCGAGCTGGTATGCTCCTTTTTTCTCGCCCTGGGCTCCACCGCGGGAGGCTGACGCGGACGCCGCCCTCGACACCCCGATGGTCTGAAGATCGTCCGACAAGCCTCTGATGGAGCTGGGCAAATCGTCATTGCGCCGACATGACGCCAAAACGCGCCACCGGCGCGCCAGTCGGCTGGTGAGCGGGGCCCGCCGTCTTTCCTTCAAGTGGGGGCGTGGGTGCCGCCGAAGACGGCGACGCGCTCGCCCGCGATCAGAGCCCGCCCATGCACAGGTATTTGACCTCGAGGAACTCGTCGAGGCCGTACTTCGAGCCCTCGCGGCCGATGCCGGACTCCTTGACGCCGCCGAAGGGGGCCACCGCGGTCGAGACCAGCCCCGTGTTGATGCCGACCATGCCGTATTCCAGCGCCTCGCCGACCCGCCAGATGCGCGCCATGTCGCGCGCGTAGAAATAGGCGGCGAGGCCGAAGCGCGTGTCGTTGGCGAGTCGGATTCCCTCGCCCTCGGTCTCGAAGCGGAACAGCGCGGCGACCGGGCCGAAGGTCTCCTCGTGGTGAAACTTCATCTCGCGCGTGGCGCCCGTGATCACGGTCGGCTGGAACAGACGGCTGCGTGGCTCGACCCGGGCGCCGCCGGTCAGCACCTTCGCCCCCTTCTCGATCGCGTCCCTGACGTGCTCCTCGACCTTGGCGACCGCCTTGTCGTCGATCAGCGGGCCGATCTCGACCCCCTCGTCGAGGCCGTTGCCGACCTTCAGCTCCCTGACCTTGGCGGTGAACCGCTCGGCGAAGGTGTCGTAGAGGGCGGCGTGCACCAGGAAGCGGTTGACCGCGACGCAGGACTGCCCGGTGTTGCGGAACTTGCCGATCATCGCGCCCTCGACCGCAGCCTCGAGGTCAGCATCGTCGAACACCAGGAACGGCGCGTTGCCGCCGAGCTCCAGGCTGATCTTCTTCACCGTGGCCGCGCACTGCTCCATGAGCAGCTCGCCGACCTCGGTCGAGCCCGTGAACGAGAGCTTGCGCACGGTCGGGTTCGCGGTGAGCTCGCCGCCGATCTCGCGCGCCGGCCCGGTGACCACGTTGACCACGCCCGCCGGCATGCCCGCCCGCTCGGCCAGCTCCGCCAGCGCCAGCGCGGAATAGGGCGTCTCGCTCGCGGGCTTGATGACGACCGGGCAGCCCGCGGCCAGCGCCGGCGCGCATTTGCGCGTGATCATGGCGCTCGGGAAATTCCAGGGCGTGATCGCGGCGACCACGCCCACCGGCTGCTTGATCACCACGAGCCGCTTGTCGCGCTGGTGCGGCGGGATGGTATCGCCGTAGGCGCGCTTGCCCTCCTCGGCAAACCAGTCGACGAACGACGCGGCGTACGCGATCTCGCCCTTCGCCTCCTGCAGCGGCTTGCCCTCCTCCAGCGTCATGAGCAGCCCGAGATCGTCCTGGTGCCGGGTCATGAGATCGAACCAGCGGCGCAGGATCTGGCCGCGCTCGTGCGCGGTCATCTCGCGCCAGCCGGGCCAGGCGCGTTCGGCCGCCTCGATCGCGCGGCGGGTCTCGGCGGCGCCCATCTTCGGCACGGTGCCGAGCACCTCGCCCGTCGCGGGGTTGGTCACCTCGAGCGTCTGCCCGGAATCGGCATCGGTCCAGCGGCCGTCGACATAGCCCTGCTGCCGGAACAGGCTGCGCTCCTTGAGCGGCAGGATGTTGCCCGCGCGGACGCGTCTTGCCACAGCCATCGTCGTCCTCCCTCGCCTCCCGGCTCAGGCGGCGGTCGCGATTACCAAGCCCGCTCGATCGGCAGATCGTGCTCCCGCCAGTCCATCTTGCCGCCCTCGTAGTCGTAGACCTTGTGGTAGCCGAGCTCGTCCATGATGCGCGCGGCCTCGGGCGACGCGGTGCACCGCTCGTCGTAGCAGTAGACCACGATCGGCCGGAAGCGGTCCGGGAACGTCTCCTGGATGCGGGCGGCGAACTCGGGGCCGAGCGGCACGTTCACCGCGCCGGGGAGGTGGAAC
>CAZXYL010000511.1:0-2119 GCA_964644915.1 uncultured Geminicoccaceae bacterium | reverse complement strand
AGCTGATCTTCTGGGACGCGATCCTCCTGGTCGTGATCTTCCTATTCTGGCTGCGCTGGTTCTGAGGCCCGCCGCCATCTTTGCACGTGCGCTGATCATCCAGCCGCCGGGCGGCGCGGCGACACGGGGCGGACGTGGTCGAAGCGCCGATGGCGCTTGAAGACCTCGGCGCGCGACTCGCCCGCGCGCAGTGCCGTGGCCATCCGCGCCTCGATCCGCGCCAGCTCCTCGGTGTCCTCGATGATCGTGGCGGCGCAGGCGCCCGGCACGACCACGATGCCGTCGCCATCGCCGAGCACCAGATCGCCCGGCCGGACATCCACGGGGGCGGTGACGCCCGGCAGAGCGATCGGCTCCCCGACCTCGATCAGCGACCAGCGCCGCGAGGCGGCGACCGGTGTTATCGCCTGCGCGAAGGCGGCGAGGCCGAGTTCGCCGATCTCCTGGGCATCGCGAATGGCGCCGTCGGTCACGACCGCCACGGCGCCGCGCTGCCGCAGGCTGGACGCGATCAGGCCGCCGAGGCAGCCCCCGCCGAGGAAGCCGCCGGTGTCGATCATCACCACGGCCCGGGGGAAGGCGGCCTCGTCGAGCGCGGCATTGGAAAGGGTCCCGATCGGCCGCTGGGTCTGCGCGAGCATGCGGCCCCTCGCGGGCAGCGCGATACCGGCGAAGCGTCGCTCGCCGGTCACGTGCCGGATCGCGGGGGATAGCGCCTGGTCCGGCAGGCCCGCCTCGGCGAGCACGTCGCACAGCTGGCCGGTCTCGAGCCGGCCCAAGCGGTCGACCAGCTGCGATGCATCGGTTTCCATGGCACTCCTTCACCTCGGCTGGGGATCTGTGGCGCTCCCGCTCAAGCGAGGACGTTGCGCAGGCGGCCATCGAGGAACGCGCGCACGACCTCGACCATCTCGCCGTAGAAGACGCGATAGGTCTCGCGCGTGACGTAGCCGATGTGCGGCGTCAGGAGAAGGTTCGGCACGCGGCGTAAGGGGTGATCCGCCGGCAGCGGCTCGATCTCGTAGACGTCGAGCGCGGCGCCGCCGATGCGGCCCTGCTCCAGTGCCTGGATCAGCGCCTGCTCGTCGACGATCGGGCCGCGCGAGGTGTTGACGAGGCAGGCGTCGGGCTTCATGAGCGCGAGCTCGCGCGCACCGACCAGCCCTTGCGTGCGCGTGCTGAGGCGGAGGTGGATGTTCACGAAGTCGGCGCGCGCGAACAGCTCGTCCTTGGTCACCCGCTGCGCGCCCACCTCGGCTGCGCGCGCCGGGGTCAGATTCTCGCTCCAGGCGATGACGTCCATGCCGAAGGCCTTGCCGAAGCCCGCGATCTGGCCACCCAGGCGGCCGAGCCCGACGATGCCGAGCACGGCACCCTTGAGGTCGCGCCCGAGCCCGACCTGCCAGCCACCCTCGCGCATCGAGTTCGCCTCGGGCACGAGCCTGCGGGCGAGTGCCAGGATCAAGGCGAAGGCGAGCTCGGCTGTGGCGTGCCCGGGTGAGCTGGTGCCGCAGACGACAACGCCGCGGCGCCGCGCCGCGTCAAGGTCGATGGCATCGTTGCGTCCGCCGCTGGTCACCAGCAGCTTGAGATCGGGCAGGCGCTCGAGGAGCGCCGCCGGAAACGGGGTCCGCTCGCGCATGATGCAGACGATCTCGAAGCCCCGGAGGGCTGCGGCGACCGCGTCGAGGTCGCCCAGATGGCGGTCGAAGACCGTGATCTCGACCGCACGCTCCAGCGGCGACCAGTCGGCGATCTCGAGTGCCACCCGCTGGTAGTCGTCGAGGATCGCGAGCCTCATGGGGTTGGCTGACCGCAGCAGCTATTCGGGGCGCCGACGCCTGCTACAGGGCACGAGCAGCACACAAAGGCCCTTGCGGCCCGCTCGGCCGGCAGGACTCTGGCTTTTAGAACGCCGCGTCGTCGAAGTCCATCACGGGCTTGGCACCGGCCATGATCTGGGCGAACAGCGCGCTGTTCTCGGGCAGCATCCTGGACATGAAGAAGCGCGCGGTCCTGAGCTTTGCCTCGTAGAACGCCTGGTCCTCGCCGGCGCCGTTCGCGAGCCTGCGCGTCGCGACCTCGGCCATCCGCGCCCACATGAAGGCGAGCGCCACGA
>CAZXYL010000510.1:0-1898 GCA_964644915.1 uncultured Geminicoccaceae bacterium | reverse complement strand
CTCCCAAGGGACTAGCTGCCGATCGGCGTCGGGAGATTACTTGTCGCTGTAAGCCTCTGCCGCCTTCCATAGGCATAGAGCCGAAGAATCGCCTCCACGACATCCGGCGCGAGGCAGGTCAGCGGCAACAGCCGGCAGACGTAGGCATCGGTGACGCCCTCCTGCTCGGCGAGATCGGTGTTGGCCGCGCCTGTCCGCCTCAATCCGGCACCGCCAGCAATCGGCGCGGACCTGCGACCGAACCAATACGTCATTGCGGCGCAGTTTTGCGACGGCGCCGTCGCTACTCCTGGCGTCACGATCAGCTTCCGGCCGCCGCGGCGCCGCAACCCTATCGGGGCGGGGAGCCCCCCATCCATCTCTTTCGGGCCCGAGAGGCGGCGACCTTGTCCCGGATCCGCTCGCCGGTGATCTCGCGCTCCATCCAACTGGACGAAGGAGATCAGGACGTTGAGGGTGAGCCCACCCTTCGACGTGGTGGTGTTGAGCTCGGGGTGACGCTCACGAAAAAGACGCCATGGGTATCGAAGGCCTCGATGATCCGGCGAAGTCGGCGAGCGGTGGTGCAGGCGCGCGCCGGGCGCCCGCACGAACGCGCCGGCCGGCGGGCGCGTGCCGGCCCGGACTAGCTTTGTGGATCGCGACCTGTCGCGTCTCGGCACCGAGCACAGACCAGTCAAGCTCGCTATCGATCAGCGGCAGGCCCAAGTCGACGCCGGAACGCCAGTATCGCCCGATCCCGTCCCGCAGAAGCGGGTGCGAACGCCTGCCGATGCGTGTCGCGATCTTCTCCCCCGTCGGCGTCATCAGCGGATAGCGCGGGCTCCGATCGCGAGCATCCCGTCCATGGCACCGAGGATCTCGGCCGCACCTGCGTAGGCGCGGCGGCGGTGGGGCGGCCATCGTCGGTCTTCGGCGTAGGGTCGGGTTGCGTTCGAATCTCACCGTCGGGCGCTCTATGTCTACGAAGACGGTGCTTGGCGTCCTGCGGCCGTTACGACGCGCTGCGACGGCGTGTGCTTCGCGTAGGGCTCCCCTGCAACCAGACGAGAGGCTCCCGGGACGAGTGGACCGGCGGGTCAGTCCGCAACGAGACCACGGAGCATCGCATGCAGGCGACGCGGCGAACATTCCTCCAGGGTGTCCTGGCAACCACGGCGCTGGCCGCACTGCCCCCGTTGGGCGCGCGTGCGCAGGGCGGGGGGCCGGCGACAAGGCCCATCCCCTCCACGGGCGAGGCGATCCCGGCGGTCGGCCTCGGGACCTGGATCACCTTCAATGTCGGCGAGGATCCCGTGCTGCGCGACGAATGCGCGGCGGTGATGGCCGCCTTCTTCGCGGCGGGCGGGCGCGTGATCGACTCCTCGCCCATGTACGGCTCGTCGCAGCCCGTCGTCGGCTACGGCCTCAACGAGCTCGGCCGACCGTCAGGACTGTTCTCGGCGGACAAGGTCTGGACGTCGTCGGGCGATGATGGTCCGGCCCAGATCGAGCGGTCGCGCCGGTTCTGGGGCGTACCGCGTTTCGACCTCATGCAGGTCCACAACCTCCGCGGCTGGCAGGCGCATCTGAAGACACTTTCTGAGATGAAGGCGGCGGGCGAGATCCGCTATGTCGGGATCACGACGTCCGAGGGGCGGCGCCACGATCTCTTCGAGGAGATCATGCACACGGAGCCGCTCGATTTCGTCCAGGTCACCTACAACGTGGTGGACCGGGAGGTCGAGGACCGGATCCTGCCTTTGGCCACGGACCGGGGCATCGGCGTGATCGTCAACCGCCCCTTCCAGCAGGGCGCGCTGACCCGACGGCTCGAGGGCGAGCCCTTGCCCGAGTGGTCGGCCGAGATCGGCGCCTCGACCTGGGCGCAGTTCATCTTGAAGTTCATCCTGTCGCAC
>CAZXYL010000509.1:0-5370 GCA_964644915.1 uncultured Geminicoccaceae bacterium | reverse complement strand
CTCCTACGACGGCGTCATGCGCTCGGTCGAGGACAGCCTGCAGCGGCTCGCCACCCACCGCATCGACATCCTGCTGATCCACGACTGCGACGTCTGGACCCACGGCAGCGAGGAGGCGTACCGGGCGCGCTTCAAGGAGGTCATGGCCAGCGGCTACAAGGCGCTGGCCGAGCTGCGCGCGGCCGGCGCGGTCAAGGCGATCGGCGTCGGCGTCAACGAGGTCCAGGTCTGCCTCGATTTCGCGCGCGCGGGCGACTTCGACTGCTTCCTGCTCGCCGGCCGCTACACGCTCCTGGAGCAGGGCGCGCTCGACGCGTTCCTACCCTGGTGCGCGCAGCACAACGTCTCCCTGATCATCGGCGGCCCGTACAATTCCGGCATCCTGGCCACCGGGGCCGTCGAGGGCGCGACCTACAACTACAAGCCGGCGCCGCCCGAGGTCATGGACAAGGTGCGCCGCATCGAGGCGGTCTGCGCGCGCCACGGCGTGCCGCTGGCGAGCGCCGCGCTGCAGTTCCCGCTCGGCCATGAGCAGGTCGCGACCATGATCCCGGGCGCCCGCAGCCCCGAGGAGGTCCGGCAGAACGTGACGACGTTCACCGCCCCGATCCCCGCCGACCTCTGGGCCGAGCTGAAGCACGAAGGGCTCCTGCGCGAGGACGCCCCGACGCCCTGAGCGGTCGCGCACCTTGCGGCAGACCATCAAAATGGCACGGGTGATCACCGGGTAGCGGGAGGGGATGGTGATTGGACGCATATGGCACGGATGGACGGCGCCGGGTCAGGCCGACACCTACGAGGCGCTGCTCAAGTCAGAGATCTTCCCGGGCATCTTCGCCAAGCAGGTCGAGGGATTCGAACGCATCGAGCTGTTCAGGCGCGAGGTCGGCGAGGAGGTCGAGTTCGTGACCATCATGTGGTTCACGTCGTGGGGAGCGGTGAAGGCGTTCGCCGGCGAGGACTATGAGACGGCCTACGTGCCCGCGGCGGCTCGAGCAGTCCTGAGCCGCTTCGATGCCCGCTCGCAGCATTACGAGATTCGCGCCCAGGAGACGGCTTGAAGAGCAACTCCGCAGCGCTCGTCATACTCCCTGCGGAACCCGGCCGTGGTCGCGCCCGTTCTCGCCCCCGTTCCGGCGACGACTTTGCGCGGTCGCGGAGGGACGGTCATGCTGAAGCTTGTGCGCAACCTTCTGATCCTGCGTGAGCTCTGGCGCATGTACCGCCGCTGGCGCCGCTCCTGAGGCGGGGCCCCGGGCGCGCGCCTACTGGTCGAGCCAGAAGGTGTCCGGGCGGTAGATGCCGATCTGCGCGCCGGGCTCCCAGTTGAAGAGCGCCTCCTGCGGCAGGTTGCGCAGGTTCTCCCTGGCGACTACCGGCTGGAGGATGCCGCCGATGAGGCCGATCGAATACACCTGATCGGAATAGATCTGCAGGATCTCGTGCCAGATCTTGTCGCGCTCGTCCGTATCCGCGGCCATCCGCCAGGCGCCGTACAGCTCCATCAGGCGCTCGGCCTCGGGCTCGTCGGGCGGCTCGCCGGCCTCGCCCTTGGTCTGATAGTACTGGCCCCACTTCGGCCACTGCAGATGGTTCTGATCCGTGGGCACGAACTCGCCCGGGCTCATGTCCGCGGTCGGGATGCCGTTCTCGAGGCCGTACCAGATCGACATCAGCGTGTCGCCGGAGAAGATCCGGTTGCGGAAGACCTCGCGCTGGGACGGCTTGGTGTGGATCTTCATGCCGAGCTCCAGCCACATCTCGCGCACCAGCTCCAGGATGTCCGACTGCTCCGTCTCCTCGCCGGCGGTCTCGACGATCAGCTCCATCGGCCGCCCGTCGGGGAGCCTGCGCAGGCCGTCGGAGGTGCGCTGGGTCAAGCCGATCTCATCGAGCAGCGCATTGGCCTGCTGCGGGTCATAGTCCGCCCACCCGAGACGGTACTCGTCCTTGAAGAGCGGGCTCTGTGGCAGGACCGTGTTGTTGCCGCCGGTGCCGAGCCCGAAGTACATGATCTGGTTGATCTCCTCGCGATCGACGGCGAGCGAGAGGGCGCGCCGGAAGCGCGCGTCCCGGAACAGCTCGCGCCAGGTCGCGTCGTTGGCGTTCAGGTTCGGGTAGAGCGCCAGGTGCGCGCCGCGCGCGGTCGGCCACAGGTGCGTGACCAGGCCGCTCCGGCCCTCGCTCTCCTTCAGGAAGGTGTAGTGCTTGAAGAACAGGCCACGGAACTGCAGATCGGTCTCGCCCGCCCCGGTCTTGATCGGAATCAGCTTGTCGTCGACCACCTCCAGGACCCAGCGGTCCAGGTAAGGCAGCTGCTGGCCATTGCTGTCGACGCGGTGGAAATGGGGGTTGCGCTCGAAGACGAACCGGGTCGAGGGCGGCGCGGTCCTGGGCATCCAGGGCTGGAGCGTCGGCAGCTCGGGGTTCTCGAAGTCGTACATGCTGTCCTTGCGGCCGTGCAGCTGGGCCCAGTCGCGCGCCTGCGTGGCCCGCACCTGGGCCGTCAGCTGGTCCGGGTCGGCGTATCTCTCGTGGAACTGCTTCAGGTAATGCGCCGGCATGTAGATGAACAGCGGCCGCGCGCCTGCGAGCGCCGGCAAAAAGAACGGGTTCGGCTTCGACCAGCTGTAGCGGACCGTCCGCTCGTCCAGGATCTCGACGGTGGCCTCCTCGCCGTCGACGAACAGATCGGCCGGCGGCCCGGTCGGCGAGAGCATCTCGTGGTGGGCCACGTCCTCCCACCAGTAACGGAAGTCCTCGCTCGTGAACGGGTGGCCGTCCGACCACTTGTGCCCCTCGCGCAGGTGCAGGGTGAAGATGCGCCCGTCCTCGACCTCGACGTCCTTGAGCAGGTCGGGCTCGAGCACGAGCTCGGGCGTATAGCCGACCAGGCGCGCGTACCCGTAGACCACCATCAGGCGGGTATCCCTGGGGCGCCCCACCAGCGTGTGCAGCTCGCCCCCCGGCCGGCCCACGGCGTGGTTGTTCGCCAACTCCACGACCCGGGGCTCGGCCGGCGGCTCCGCCAGCGCCGCAAACGGCAGCAGCGCTGCGAGCGCGAAGGGAATGGCGCGGGACATCGTTTCAGGCAGCATTGAGAACGGCTTTGACATCGGCTTCGGGGCTCATCCGGACGGAGTGGTGGCCGCCGAGATCGGCCAGGTGGGTCGGCCCGTTGCCGATCGTGAACGGCCTGGGCCAGGCGGAGGGCTCGGAGGTCTTGCCCGCCATCAGCGCCGCGAAATCAAGCGGCCTGGAGAGGTCGGGCTCGGGCACCGCGGCGAGCAGCGCCTTGGTGTAAGGGTGGACCGGGCGGGCGAACAGGGTCTCGGCCGGCGCGATCTCGACGATCCGGCCGGCGCACATGACGGCGATACGCTGACAGATGTACTTCACCACCGCAAGATTGTGCGAAATGAACAGATAGGTGAGACCGAGCTCGGTTTGCAGGTCCTTGAGCAGATTGAGGATCTGCGCCTGCACCGAGACGTCGAGGGCCGAGACCGGTTCGTCACAGATCAGCATCTCGGGTCCCAGCGCCAGCGCCCGGGCGATCCCGATCCGCTGCCGCTGGCCGCCGGAGAAGCTGTGGGGGTACCGGCGCAGATGGCGCATGTCCAGGCCCACCGCGGCGAGCAGCGCCTTCACTCGCTCGACCCGTTCCGGGTCGGTGCCGAGCCGGTGGATCACGAGCGGCTCGGCCACGATGTCGAAGACGGTCATGCGCGGGTTCAAGGAGTGGAACGGGTCCTGAAACATGTACTGGATGCGGCGCCGGAAGCGCTCGAGCTCCGCTCCTTCGAGCGCCAGGACATCCGTAGCTCCATCGGAGCCATTGAAGGTGACCCTTCCCTCGTCGGCGAAAACCGCACGCATCACGATCTTGGAGACCGTGGTCTTGCCGCAGCCGCTCTCGCCGACCAGGCCGAAGGATTCGCCGCGCTGGATGGCGAACGAGACGTCGTCGACGGCGAGCACGCCCTTGGCGCGGCCGCCGAACCACGTGCTCTTGCGCGAGCGGAACGTCTTGCGCAGGCCCTCGACCTCCAGCAGCGGCTTGCTCTGGGGCTGCGCCCGCACCACGGCACCGGCGTGCTTGCGCCGCAGCAGCGCGCGGCCCTCGGCCGGCACCTCGCGCAGCGGCGTGAGCCGCTCGCCGGGCCGCATGGCGAGGCGCGGCACCGCGTGCAGCAGGGCCTTGAGATAGGGGTGCCGCGGCCGCTCCAGGAGGTCCCGGCAGCTGCCGCTTTCCATCACCCGGCCGCGGTACAGCACCACCACGTCCTCGGCCATGTTGGCGACGATGCCCAAATCGTGGGTGATGAACAGGATCGCCATCCGGAACTCGCGCTGCAGGTCCTGCATGAGCTGCAGGATCTGCGCCTGGATCGTGACGTCGAGCGCGGTGGTCGGCTCGTCCGCGATCAGGAGCGCCGGGCTGCAGACCAGGGCCATGGCGATCATCGCGCGCTGCCGCAGGCCGCCGGACAGCTCGAACGGGTAGGCGCGGAACGCGGCCTCGGGATCGGGGAAGCCGACGTGGCCCAGCATGTCGATCGTGCGCCGCTCGCCGTCCCTGCGCGAGAGCTCGGTGTGCAGGAGGACCGCCTCGGAGATCTGGTCGCCGATGGTGTGCAGCGGCGAGAGCGAGCTCATGGGCTCCTGGAAGATGATCGAGATGCGACCGCCGCGGATCGAGCGGCGCACCGGGTGATCGTCGGGATCGGTGGCGAGGTCGAGCGGCTCGTGGTTCCGTTGCGGATCGAAGAAGCGAATGGCGCCGCTGGTGATCCGGGCGGTCTGCGGCAGGATGCCGAGGATCGCCTGCGAGATCACCGACTTGCCCGAGCCGCTCTCGCCTACGAGCGCCACGGTGCTGCCGTGCGGCACGGCGAAGGAGACGCCGCGCACGGCCTCGACCACGCCCTCGTCGGCCAGGAACCGGACCGCGAGGTTCTCGACCTCGAGCAGGTGCCGACTCATGCGGCCACCCCGAACAGCTCGCCCGCGGCGCAAAAGCGCACGCCCGGGTGGGTCGCCACCAGGTCCAGGAGCCGATCGAGAAAACGCCAGCCGGGCTCGTCCATCACCAGATGATGGCTGAGGATGCCGAACGGCTCGTCAACGGCCGCAACCTGCAGCAGTTGCGCGAGTGCTGCCGCCTCGCCGACGAAGAGGCGCGTGCCGCGCCAGTCGACCGGGTCGAGATGGGTATTGAAGTGCAGCAGGGGCGGGGCCGCTTCCGGGGCGCGGCGCCGGCCGAAGGTGGAGATGCCGATGAAGCCGAGCCGGGGCAGGATCGAGATCACCTGCGGCTCGATCCGGTTCCAGGGGGGCACGAGGACGGCGCCGAAGCCGGCGCCGAAC
>CAZXYL010000508.1:0-8515 GCA_964644915.1 uncultured Geminicoccaceae bacterium | reverse complement strand
GCGCGCCGGTTGCTCCGGGAGGGCGGGCGCGTAATCGGCGTCGAGGCCGAGGCCGCCGGCGCTGTGGCGCGGTTGGTCGGCCGGCGCGGCGTGATCCTGGCGGCTGGCGACTTCACCAACGGCGCGGAGTTCAAGAGGCGCTACATGTCCGAGCAGGCGGCCAAGGTCGAGGGCGTGAACGTCGCCGCGACCGGCGACGGCCAGGCCATGGCGCTGGAGGTGGGCGCGCGCATCCTGAACGGCGATCTGGCGCTCGGGCCCGAGATCCGCTTCGTCCCGCCGGAGCGCGAGACCCTGGTGCGACGCCTGCCGCCCTGGCCGGCGCTGGCGAGCTTCATGGCCTGGTCGCTCGACCACATGCCCGCGGCGCTCCTGCGGCCGTTCGTCATGAGCTTCGTCACCACGGCGCTCGCCCCCTCGCCGGCACTGTTCGAGGCGGGTGCTGTCCTGGTCAACTGCCACGGCCTGCGCTTTTGCGACGAGCTCGACCAGCCGGCCCTGGCACTGCCCGACCAGCCGGACAAGCTCGGCTGGATCCTGCTGGATCAGGCGATCGCGCAGCAGTTCTCCGTCTGGCCGCACTTCATCTCGACCGCGCCCGGGGTGGCTTATGCCTACCTTCCGGACTACCGGCGCAACCGCAAAGACGTGTTCAGCTCGGCGCCCACGCTGGCGGCACTCGCCGGCAAGCTCGGCATGCCGGGCGAGGCGCTCGAGCGGACGATGCGCGAGCACAACCAGGCGCTGGCCGCCGAGACCGCAAGCGGGCGCAACACGCCGCCGCGGCCGCGCCTCGAGCGGACGCCGTTCTACGCGCTGGGCCCGGTGCGCAGCGTCTTCGTGCACAGCGAGGGCGGGCTCGCGGTCGACCTTCAGCATCGCGTGCTCGGGCCGGACGATGTGCCGATCCCCGGCCTCTATGCCGCGGGTGCCACCGGCCAGGGCGGCCTGCTCCTGAAAGGCCACGGCCATCACCTGGCCTGGGCCTTCACCTCCGGCCGCCGCGCCGGCCGCATCGCGGCCGCCGGCGAGCCGGCCCTGCAGGATCAGTCGAGCTCGAAGGCGCTCTTGTAGTCGAGCTTGAGGCGCGGGTCCTGGCGCTCCTTGCGCAGCACGCAGTTGCCGGCGACCAGGACCTCGATCTCGGTGCCCATGAAGCAGCGGAACGCGTCCTCGGGCGTGCACACGATCGGCTCGCCGCGCACGTTGAAGCTGGTGTTGACGATCACCGGGCAGCCGGTGCGCGCCTTGAACGCGCTGATCAGCGCGTGGTAGCGCGGGTTGGTCTCCTGGTGCACGGTCTGGATGCGCGCCGAATAGTCGACGTGCGTCACGGCCGGGATCTCGGAGCGCGGGACGTTCAGCTTGTCGATGCCGAACAGGGCCCGCTCGTCCTGGTTCATCAGCCGCCGGCGCTCCTCGATCACGTCGGCGACCAGCAGCATGTACGGGCTGTCGTCGTCGAGCTCGAACCACTCGGCCACGTCCTCGCGCAGGACCGAGGGCGCGAACGGGCGGAACGACTCGCGGTACTTGACCTTGAGGTTCAGGAGCCGCTGCATGGTGGGCGAACGGGCATCGCCCAGGATCGAGCGGGCGCCGAGCGCGCGCGGGCCGAACTCCATCCGGCCCTGGAACCAGCCGATCGCCTTGCCGTCGGCGAGCGCGTCGACGGTCGAGCCGATCACGGCGTCGTCGCCCGCCACCTCGAAGCTGGCGCCGGCGCCGCGCAGCCGCTGCTCGATCTCGGCCTGGGCGAAGGCGGGGCCGAGATACGCGCCCTGCATGCCGTCCATGGCGCCGTTCAGCTGCCGTGGCTGCTGCTGGAACCAGTGATACGCCGCCAGCGCGGCACCGAGCGCGCCGCCGGCGTCGCCCGCGGCCGGCTGGATCCACAGCCGCTCGAAGGCGCCATCCCGCAGGATCTTGCCGTTGGCGACGCAGTTCAGCGCCACGCCGCCGGCGAGACACAGGTTCTTCTGCCCGGTCTCCCTGGCGAGCGCGCGGGTGAGCCGCAGCATGATCTCGTCGGTGACGCTCTGGATCGAGGCGGCGAGGTCCATCTCGCGCTGGCGGACCGGCTCGTCGGGCTGGCGCGGCGGCCCGCCGAACAGCTCGTCGAACCGGCCGTTGGTCATGGTCAGGCCGGTGCAGTAGTTGAAGTAGTGCTGGTTCAGGCGGAAGGTGCCGTCGGGCTTGAGATCGATCAGGTGGTCGAGGATCAGCTGCGCGTACTTGGGCTCGCCGTAGGGGGCGAGGCCCATGACCTTGTACTCGCCGGAATTGACCTTGAAGCCCGTGTAATAAGTGAACGCCGAGTAGAGCAGGCCCAGCGAGTGCGGGAAGTGGAGCTCTTTGAGGATCTCCAGCCGATGGCCGCGGCCGATGCCGGCGCTGGTGGTCGCCCACTCGCCGACGCCGTCGATCGTGAGCACCGCGGCCTCCTCGAACGGCGACGGATAGAAGGCGCTCGCGGCATGGCTCTGATGGTGCTCGGTGAACAGGAGTCGCTTTTCCCAATCGAAATCCGGGGCGTACGCCTTGAGCTCGTCCTTCAAGAGCTTCTTCTGGAACAGCTTCTCCTTGATCCAGACCGGCAGCGCCATGCGAAACGAGGTGAAGCCCCGGGGCGCGAAGGCGAGGTAGGTCTCGAGCAGGCGCTCGAACTTGATGAACGGCTTGTCGTAGAAGGCGACGTGGTCGACCTCGCCCAGGCCGATCCCGGCCTCCGCCAGGCAGTAGGCGACCGCGTGCCTGGGGAAGCGCGCGTCGTGCTTCTTGCGGGTGAAGCGCTCCTCCTGGGCAGCCGCGATGATGGTGCCGTCCTCGACCAGCGCCGCCGCGCTGTCGTGGTAGAAGGCCGAAAGCCCCAAGATCCGCATGTCGTCGGCGCCGCCCCGCCTAGAAGATCGTATAGATGAAGGGCGCGACCGCCGTGCCCTGGGTCAGGACGATCAGGCCGCCGAACAGAAGCATCATGATCATGATCGGCAGGAGCCAGAACTTCTTTCGGATGCGGATGAACTGCCAGAGCTCGGCGATCAACGACATGAGCAGACCTCAGAATTGGTTGGTCATGGTATCGGGGGCGGGCCCGGGCGGCTCCTTCTCGATCCAATAGCTATCCGCGTTCGGATCGAGCTTCAAGCGCAACGGATCGTGGCCGAGCGCCTGCCTGATCAAGCCGGTCGGGACCACGGTGGTGGCGTAGACCAGAAACAGCACGATCGGGCTCACCACTTTCGAGAGCAGGAGGCCGAGCCGCATCCAGGCGCGATTCAAGGGTGCGAGCACGCGCGGCCAGAGCAGCCCGAAGCCGATCAGCCCCAGGGCCGGGAGCCCGAGCACGATCTCGATCGCCGCCGGCCCCTCGGGCCACGAGCGCCAGGCCGCGATCAGCAGCAGGATGCCGCCGACGGTGAGCCCGAACGAGCGCTCGCTCGGCCCCTCGACGACCTCACCGCGACCCAGATCCTCGTGGAAGGACGGCATGATCAGTCTCCCGCCCGCCGGTTGCCGTCCGCCTCGAGGCTCGCCCGGCGCGCCACCCGTGGCGGCGTCGCCGCGTCGGGCAGATCCTCGAGGATCTGGTAGAGGACCTGCGCCGCCCAGGCGTGCCCGGCGGGGCTCCAGTGGCCGTCGTAGGGGAACTTGAGGGCCTGCACCGCCTCGGGATCTTCGGGGCAGCGCGGCAGGAAGCTCGCATAGGGCGTCGCCAGGCCCGCGAGGTCCAGGCTGTGCGCGCGCCGCGCGCACTCCTCGGGCGTGGCGGGGACCACGACGTGAAAGCTCGCGCCGCGCGCGGTCACCTCATGCTCCGCCTGGGCGAAGATCCGATCGGCGTTGGCGATCATCTCGCCAAGGCGCGCCTTGCGGCCCATCCGGCGGTACAGGGCGCCGAACCCGACCGGGAACGGCGAGTTCGCGAGCACCGTGTCGAGCACGAAGTTGCACTCCTCGCGCAGCGAGGCCTGCCGCCATTGGCCGTCCTCGAGCTTGGGGAAGTGCTCGTTGCGCTCGGCCCGGATCAGCCCGCCGCAGACGTAGGACTTGCCCACCAGGCTGCGTTCCAGATCGGCGGCGATCGGCGCGAAGACCACCAGATCGCCCGGGTCGATCTGCTCGATCGAGCGCGCGAGGTAGAGGTGCATCTGCTCGATGCTGTAGCCGACCGTGCCGTAGTTCAGAACGCTCACCTCGGGTCCCAGCTTCTCCTGCAACCGGTTGAGCCAGGTCTCCTGGTTGCCGACGCCATAGCCGAACGTGAACGAGTCGCCGAAGACGTGGATCGTGCGCGTCGCCTCCGGCTGCCGCGGGATGGCCTTGCGCCCGTGACCGTCGACCACGTACTCGACGTCGAAGTTGCCGAAGGAGGCGTGCCGGCCGCGCGCGTCCGGCCGGTGCGTATACACGAGCACGGGATCGTCCTTGTAGATGTCCGGCACCTCGCCGAGCAGGCGGTCACCATGCTGATGTCGCAGCCAGGTGAAGAGAACCTCGCCTGCGAACAGCGCCGGCAGCAGGGTGCAGGCGAAACCGGCCATCAGCCACAGTCCCGCCTGGCGTTGCCGGCGCAGATACCAGAACCCGCCCGCGATCGCACATAGCAACCAGGCGTCCAACAGCAACGAGAAGCCGGCGAAGCTCCTCGACCCCGTGACCGAGTAGATCACGAGCGGGTTTAAGACAACGATAACCGATACCATGCCTATGATGGCATAGGTAGCGCACGCTCGCGTCCTGGACAAAGTGCTCCCCTCGAGCCCCACCGCTCAGCTAATGCATCACCCGCAGGAATCGACTTAAGTTCGCAGCAATCAAAGATGGTTTCCATTGAGAAGATGTTAACGGGCAACGGATTATGCGGTCGCTGTGGCCAACAGGCCACACTGTTACTGGTTTTTCCCTTGCATTGTCGGCCAATTCTCGTCAGGAATCAACCACAAAGCGTCCAGCCGATAGTGGTGCGGGCCCGTGCAACGCGGCAACCGCGGGTTCTGGAGCAGGCAGGTTTGGCGGCACGAGCCGCGGGGAGCGCCGGGTCCCTGAGCCTCGCCGGCGCGACGGATCCCTTGCGGTTGTTTGGCGAAGGACACGGGAGTTCGCGTGCCGATGATTGAGGATTTCCGGAATTACGACGGTCACGGGCTGCTCGATTGCGACCTCTGCATCGCCGGCGCCGCCGGGATTACGCTCGCGATGGCGTTCGCCCGGCGTGGCGAGCGGGTCATCCTGCTCGAGAGCGGGGGCCTGGCTTACGACCCGGCGACCCAGGCGCTCTACGAGGGGGCCAATGTCGGCCTGCCGTATTTCGCGCTCGATGCGACGCGCCTGCGCTTCTTCGGCGGCTCGAGCAACCACTGGGGCGGCATGTGCGCGCCGCTCGACGAGCGCGATTTCCTGCCCCGGCCCTGGGTCCCGTACAGCGGCTGGCCGATCGCTCGTGCCGAGGTGGCGGAACATTATCCCCGCGCGCACGAGATCCTGGAGCTCGGCCCATTCGATTACGATGCCGAGCATCTCAGCGGCCCGCATCTGGTGCCGTGGTCGCCGGACGTGGTCGCCCAGCGGGTGTTCCGCTTCAGCTGGCCGCCGGTCGCCCTGGGCGAGAAATACGGCCGCGATCTGGCGGACGCGGGCAACGTCACGGTGCTTCTGCACGCCAACCTGGTCGATATCCGGCTGCGGAGAGACAACCGTTCCGTTGCGGCGTTCGAGATCAGGAGCCTGGATGGCCGGCGCGCGAGCGTGCGGGCGCGGGCCTTCGTCCTCGCCTTGGGCGGTCTCGAGAACCCACGCATCCTCCTGAACGCGCACTCGCAGCTGCCGGCCGGGATCGGCAACGAGCACGACCTGGTCGGCCGGTTCTTCATGGAGCACCCGGGCGCCGTGGCGGGACACGCGGTGCTCTCGAAGAGAGGTTGGGAGCAGGCCTACCATAGGTTCCTGCACGCGCAGGGCACGGAGATCATCCATGCCGTAGCGCCGAGCGACCGCATGCAGGAGCAGGAGGGCGTTCTGGGATCTGCGGCCGTATTCGGCGAGGTGCAGCTGATCCGGCGCTACTCCGACGGCTACAATGCGCTCTACGACCTCAAGGAGCAGTTGAAGGCGCGCAAGATGCCGCGGGATCTGAGCGGCGATCTCTGGCGGGTCCTGAGGGACATCGACGGGGTCGCACGCGGCATCTGGGAGAAGCTCGACCCCACGACCTGGATCACGTTCGAGATCGAGCAGGCCCCCAACCCGGACAGCCGTTTATGGCTCGATCACGAGCGCGACGCCCTGGGCCTGCGCCGCATCGTGCTCGACTGGCGCCTGTCCGAGATCGACAAGCGCACGCTGCGCGTCCTGACCCAGGGTCTCGGCCGGGAGCTCGGCCGCCTCGGCCTCGGTCGGGTGCAGCTCGCGGACTGGCTGCAGGCCGACGACCACAGCTGGCCCCCCGAGCTGATCGGCAGCAATCACCACATCGGCACGACGCGCATGGCCGACCGTCCGAGCCAGGGCGTGGTCGACCGCGACTGCCGCGTGTTCGGCTGCGACAACCTGTTCGTGGCCGGGAGCAGCGTGTTTCCCACCGAAGGGTTCGCCAATCCCACGCTCAGCATCGTGGCGCTGAGCCTGCGGCTCGCCGAGCATCTGCGCGGCTGGCTGGAGCGCACCCCGATCAGCGGCCTGGAGCAGGTGGAGATGCGCGCCAACTGAGCGCGCGGCTCAGCGCATCGCGAGGGGGCTGTCGCGCCGCTGCAGGAGGTAGATCTCGTCCGTGGGCGTGGTGTCGGTGACCACGAAGCTGAAGCTCACGCTCTCGCCCGGCTCGACCACTCCGCCGTGGAACGACAGGCCGTCGTACGGCTCCTCGACGTCGTGGTACTCCTCGAACCGGTCGGAGCCGAACGGTCGGCCGGCCAGGCTCGACTGGCCGAAGGAGAGCCCGTCACCGAACGGGCTCGGGTGGTCCAGGAGCTCGCGCAGCTCCAGATCGAACATCGTCCAGGGCTGGCCGGTGGCGTTGCGCACGATCTTGGTCAGCGCGAAGCCGCTCTCGTGGTGCGATCGGATCCGGTTGCCCAAGCCTGCGGACATGCCGCGCACGATCAGGATCGCGGGGCCGTGGCCGGTGATCCGCTCGACCAGGACGAAGGGCTCGTCCAGGGTGCCGCGGCCCCAGCCGTCGAGCAGCTCGACGCCGCCCAGCTCGTCGCTGAAGGTCAGGCCCTCCAGCGTCAGCGGCTTGGCCCCTGCCCCTGCCGCGACGAGCGCGCTCAGCGCGACGGCGCACGCCCAGCACCCGGCGCTCATGCCGGTGCCGCTCAGCCCAGGTACTGGCCGCCGTTGACGTCGATCGTGGCCCCGGTGATGAAGCCCGAGAGCGCATCGGTCGCGAGGAACAGGTACGCGCCCATGCAGTCCTCCGCCACCCCGGCGCGCCCCATGGGGATGTTGCGCGCCATCGCGTCCAGCTGCTCCTGCGTCGTGTTGCGGTCCTGCAGGGGGGTCAGGATCAGCCCGGGTGCCACCGCATTGACGCGGATGTTGTCGCGGGCGAGCTCGCGCGCGAGCGAGCGGGTCAGCCCCTGCGCGAACGCCTTGGAAGCGGCGTAGATCGGCGTGCCCGGCCCGCCCGCCTGACGCGCCGCGACCGAGGTCGTGGTGATGATGTTGCCGCGGCCCTGCGCCCGGAAGTGCGGCAGGACCGCCCGGCAGGCGGTGACCACCGAGCGCGCGTTCAGGGCCATGATGAAGTCGATCAGCTCGTCCGGCGCCTCCTCGAGCGAGGCGCGCCTGACCACATCGCCCGCGTTGTTGATCAGCACGTCGATGCGGCCGAAGGCGCGCGCGGCCTCGTCGACGATCCGCTGCACGTCCTCGCGCTGTGTGACGTCGCCCTGGAGCAGCTGTGCCTCGCCACCGGCGTCGCGCACCGCGGCTGCCACGCCTTCGGCCGCATCGCGGCTCTGGTGGTAGTGCACCCCCACGCGCGCACGGCAGCGGCCGAAGCCTTTGGCGACCGCCGCGCCGATGCCGGTGCTCGCACCCGTGATCAGCACCACCTTGCCGCTGAGCTCGTCGAACATGTTCCCGAAGCCTCCCGCCCATAGCCGTCGCGGGCTTTTCCTCGCCCGCCCGAGTTGAGTAGCCTCTCCGGCGAAGCTTGTCATGTCCGCCGGCATCGGCCGGCGCCGCTCGCCTGGCGCGGAGCGCCCATGGATCTCGCTCTCACCGTGGCCCTGCTGCTGCTCGCGCTGGCGGTCGCAGGGGCGGCCAACTGGCGGGAGCGCCGGCCGCGCGACCTCGGCCGGCCGCCGCTGGTATCCTACACCGCGATCCAGATGATCGCGCTCGTGGTGGCGATCCTGATGCTGGCGCATCTCGTGAGCCTGCTCACCGGCACACCGCTGGTCGGCCGGCTGATGCGCTGACCTGCCGGCAAGGGATCCGGGAAGGGAATGCCCGCCGGGCCGCAGCCGTTCACCTGACATGCGGGCGGACGGGCTTCGCGCGCGGCGAG
>CAZXYL010000507.1:0-2532 GCA_964644915.1 uncultured Geminicoccaceae bacterium | reverse complement strand
GACGTGGGTGCGCGAGCGCACCAGGATCGAGCCGCGCCCGGTCGCGTAGGCCTGGCGGCTGCCGGCGTGGCCCAGGATGATGCCCCCGGTCGGGAAATCCGGGCCCGGGATCAGCTCGACCAGCTCCTCGAAGCCGAGATCGGGGTCGTCGACCAGGGCCATGCAGGCATCGAGCACTTCTCCCAGGTTGTGCGGCGGGATGTTGGTCGCCATGCCGACCGCGATCCCGCCCGCCCCGTTCACCAGAAGGTTGGGGAACTGGGCCGGGAGCACGATCGGCTCCTGGTCCGACTCGTCGTAGTTCGGCCGGAAGTCGACCGTATCCTTGTCGATGTCGGCGAGCAGCGCCTCGGAGGCGACCTGCGCGAGGCGCGCCTCGGTGTACCGCTCCGCCGCCGGCGGATCGCCGTCCATCGAGCCGAAGTTGCCCTGGCCGTTGATCAGGGGCAGGCGCATGGAGAAGTCCTGCGCCATGCGCACCAGCGCGTCGTAGATCGGCTGGTTGCCGTGCGGGTGGTACTTGCCCATGACGTCGCCGACCACGCGCGCGCTCTTGCGGGTCGGCCGGTTCCAGTCGTAGCCGCCCTCGCCCATGGCGTAGAGGATGCGGCGGTGGACCGGCTTGAGGCCGTCGCGAACGTCCGGCAGCGCACGGCTCACGATCACGCTCATCGCGTAATCGAGGTAGGAGCGCTGCATCTCCTCCTCGATCGGGACGATCTCGAGCGGTCTTTGCGGGGCGCCTGTAGCCAAGGTTCGGGAGTTCCGTTGGTGTGATCGCGGCCGGCGGATCGGCCGCCTGACAATTCCAGCACGCGCGCTGTCGATCTAGCAGAACCGGCGGCCGGAGACAAGTTTGCGCCGCAATATGAGTGGCCCGGCCGCGACGCGCGCCTGCATCGCTAAATATAGGAAAGCTTTATGAGCTTTCGACCTTTTGCCCCTTGTCGCGGCGCAGCATAGCCGCGCCGCGCAGCCTTCGCCTGCGCCGGGTGCGATCCCGGCGGGTTCGCCAGCGCCGGCCGGGACGAGAGCCTCAGCCGGCCAGCAGTTCCCTCAGCGGGCCGTCGATCTGCGGGACATCGGCGGGGTTCATCAGGGCCATATGACCCCAGGCGGAACCGACGACCCTGACCTCCGCGCCGGGGATATGCCGGGCTTCGTTATGGCTGTCGACCGGCGGGAAATAACGGTCGTTGTCGACCGGCACGATGATCGTGCGGGCCTTGATGGCCCCCAGGGCCGCCTCGAGATCGCCGCCATAGGTCGGGTTAGCGCTGATGTCGCCCGCTTCCCACGTCCAGAGCTGGGAGAGGAGGTTGTTGGCGTCGCACTTCAGGAAGAACGGCTCCCAGAAATCGGCGACGTGCTCCAGCATGCTGCGCGAGCCGAGCGGCCTGAACACCTCCTCGCGGAAAAACGGCTCGGAGGTGCCCCAGCCGGCGTAGATGGCGGCGAAGGCCTTCAGGCCGTTCACCGGCGGGTGGTCGTAGAAACCGTCGGCGTAGACCGGGTCGAGCTCGAGCGCGCGCCGCAAGGCCAGGAGAAACACCTTGTTGTAGTTGGCTGTCCGGGCGGAGCCGGCGATCGGGCAGGCGGCGCGCACCATGTCCGGAAACTGGGCCGCCCACTGGAACGCCTGGGCCGCGCCCATCGAAAAGCCGGTGACCAGACGCAGCCGCTCGACGGCCAGTTTCTCGGTGACGAGCAGATGCTGCAGGCGGACGTTGTCGTAGAAGGTCACCCTCGGGAAACGGGCGCGCTCCACCGGCGGCGGGCTGTTGCTCGGCGACGACGACAGCCCGTTCGCGAGGAGGTTGGTCAGGATGATGAAGTGCTTGCGCGGGTCGAGGGCGCGATCCTCGCCGACCATGAACATCTCGCTGTCGTCGTGCGTCCCGGTGTACCAGCTCGGCACCAGCACCGCGTTGTCCCGTGCGGCGTTCAGCGTCCCACGGGTCGCGTAGGCGAGGCGCGCCGTCGGCAGCATGCCTCCCCTCTGGAGCATGAAGTTCTGTACCTCAAAGATCTCGAAGTCGCTCATCCGCTGTTCCCTCCCGTCTTCAAGGCGCAGTCACGACCATACCACAACTCCCGGCCCACCGGCCGACCGTCGCGTCGCAAAGCCGGCTCGACTATGGGTCGGCCGGTTCACCTGCCTCGCCTTCCTCTGCCTCTGCCCGCGGCGGACTGGGCAGCGGCTCGAGCGAGAGCAGATACTCGGCAATCGCCTCGAGGTCCTCGCGGCTGAGATGGCCGGTGCTGTCCCGCACCACCGGGGCCATGGCACCGCCGAGCACATCGCCGTCGGGAAGAATGCCCGTGAGCAGCGCGAAGACCAGCTCACCCCTGGACCAGCCGCCGATGCCGTCCTCCCGGTGCGGGGTGATGTTGGGCACGGGCTTGCCGTCGGGGCCGTCGCGGGTGCCGGCGAGCGCCCGCTCACGGTCCCACCCGCCAAGCCCGTCGCGGGGCGTGTGGCACTCGCCGCAGTGCCCCGGCCCGTTCACGATGTAGGCGCCCCGGTTCCAG
>CAZXYL010000506.1:0-2934 GCA_964644915.1 uncultured Geminicoccaceae bacterium | reverse complement strand
TTCTGCATCATCCCCTACGGCCGCGGCAACAGCCGGAGCGTGCCGGTGGGCGAGGTGGTGAGCCAGGCCCGGCGCCTGGTCGAGGCGGGCTACCGGGAAATCGTGCTCACGGGCGTCGATCTCACCTCCTACGGCAAGGACCTGCCGGGCCTGCCGACGCTGGGGCAGCTGGCCAGGCGCCTGCTCGAGCTGGTGCCCGGGCTGCCGCGCCTGCGCCTGTCCTCGATCGATCCCGCCGAGGTCGATCGCGATCTTCTGGATCTGGTCGCGGGCGAGCCGCGACTGATGCCGCATCTGCATCTCTCGGTGCAGGCGGGCGACACGCTCACGCTCAAGCGGATGAAGCGCCGGCATGCGCGCGAGGACGTGGTCGCCTTGTGCGCGCGGCTGCGCTCGCTGCGCCCGGAGATCGCGTTCGGCGCCGATCTGATCGCGGGCTTCCCGACCGAGACCGAGGCGATGTTTCGGCGCACGCTCGAGCTCGTGGAGGAGGCGGATCTCGCCTATCTGCACGTGTTCCCGTACTCGGCGCGCAAGGGGACGCCGGCGGCGCGCATGCCGCAGGTGCCGGGGCCGGTGCGCAAGGAGCGGGCGGCACGCCTGCGTGCGGCGGGCGAGGCGGCGCTCGCGCGCCATCTCGAGCGCCGGGTCGGCCGCGGCGAGCGGGTCCTGGTCGAGCGCAGCGGGTGCGGCCGCACCGAGTCCTTCGCGACCTTCCGGTTCGCCGATGGCGGGACCGCGCCGGCGGTCGGCAGCATCGTCGCCGCCACGGCGGAGCGGGTCGAGAACGGCACCCTGATCGGGCGGATGGCGGCATGAGCGAGGCGCAGAAATCGAGCTGGTGGCGGCGCTGGCGCGCTGACGAGGCGCGCCCGGGGGAGCCGCAGGCGGAAGCCGAAACGCCACCGGTCGCGCCGCCGACGCCCGAGCCGCCGCCCGAGTCCGAGCTCGTCCAGCGGACGGAGCCGGCCGGCGCGCCGGAAGAGCCGGAACCCGCGCCGGCGGCGGAGCTGCGGGAGGGGTGGTACCGCCGCCTGCGCACCGGGCTCACCCGCTCCTCGAGCCGGCTGCGCGACAACATCGCCTCGATCTTCATCAAACGTAAGCTCGACGATGCCAGCCTCGAGGCGCTCGAGGAGGTGCTGATCCAGGCCGACCTCGGGGTCGAGGCGGCGGCGGAGCTGGTCGCCGAGTTCGGCCGGACGCGGTTCGGCAAGGAGGTCACGGAGCACGAGGTGCGCAGCGCGCTCGCAGACGCCATCGCGGAGATCCTGGCGCCCGTGGCGAAGCCGCTGGCGCTCGACCCCGCGCGCCGGCCCGAGGTGATCCTGGTCTGCGGCGTCAACGGCACCGGCAAGACCACGACCATCGGCAAGCTCGCCCAGCAGTTCAGGAGCGAGGGCAAGCGCGTGGTGCTGGCGGCGGGCGACACCTTTCGCGCCGCGGCGATCGAGCAGCTGCAGATCTGGGGCGAGCGCACCGGCGCGCCGGTGATCGCGCGGCCCGCCGGCGCCGATGCCGCGGGCCTCGCCTTCGACGCGCTCCAGCGCGCCCGGGCGGAGCAGGCGGACGTGCTGCTGATCGATACCGCTGGTCGCCTGCACAACAAGGCGGCGCTCATGGACGAGCTCGCCAAGGTGGTGCGCGTGCTCAAGAAGCTCGATCCCGAGGCGCCGCATCACACGCTGCTGGTGCTGGATGCCACCACGGGCCAGAACGCGCGCAACCAGGTCGAGACCTTCGCACAGATGGTGCCGATCACGGGCCTGATCGTGACCAAGCTCGACGGCACCGCGCGCGGCGGGGTGGTGGTGGCGCTGGCCAGGCGCTTCGGCCTGCCGGTGCACGCGGTGGGCGTGGGCGAGCGGGTGGACGATCTGCGCCCGTTCGAGGCGCGGGCGTTCGCCGAGGCGTTGCTCGGCCTCGAGGCCGCCTAAGCGCTTGCGCCGCTGCCTGCAACCGACGATGTTACGCGCGCACGCCCAGCCAGCGCTGACGGACGAAGAATGACCCGCAACCTGCTCGAGACCCTGCTCGGCGCGATCGTCCTGGTCGTCGCGATCACCTTCCTGGTCTTCGCCTACACCACCACGCAGCTCGCCACCGGCAACGGCTACGAGCTGGTCGCGCGCTTCGATCGCGTGGACGGGCTGGAGCGCGGGGCCGAGGTCCGGATCAGCGGCATCAGGGTCGGCACCGTGACCGAGCAGCGGCTGGACCCGCAGACCTTCCGGGCCGAGGTCCGCTTCACGGTCAACGACGGCGTCGAGCTGCCGGCGGACACGACCGCGGCCGTGGTCAGCACCGGCCTGCTCGGCGGCAAGTACCTCCAGCTGGTGCCGGGCGGCGACGACGAGATGCTGCGCCCGGGCGGCGAGATCATGCTCACCCAATCAGCCATCAACCTCGAGGACCTGATCGGCCACATGGTGTTCGGCCAGGGTGCCCAGCCGGGCGCCGGCCGGGGCCAGGCCGGGGCCGGAGACGGGCTGCCGTGATCGTGCGGCTGGCCGCTCTGATCGCGGCGCTCGGCGCGCTCGGCGCCGGGCTCGCTCAGGCCGAGCCGGTGCTCGAGCACAATGTCGCGGTCCTCCAGGCCCTGGACAAGGTGACGGCGCGGATCTCGCCCCTGCTGGCGCCCCTCGACCAGCCGACGCGCTTCGGCACGCTCGAGATCACCGCGCGCACCTGTCGCGAGACGCCGCCGACGGAGCCGCCGGAGAGCGCGGCGTTCCTGGAGATCCGAGAGTTGCCGCCGGCCGCCGACGAGGCGGTCGCGGCCCCCCGGGAACTGTTCTCGGGCTGGATGTTCGCGTCGAGCCCGGCGGTCTCGGCGCTGGAGCACCCGGTTTACGACGTCTGGGTGGTCGACTGCGAGGAGCCGATCGAGGGCGCTCCCGGCCAGGCCGCCCAGGGCGCAATCGAGGGTACGGC
>CAZXYL010000505.1:0-3931 GCA_964644915.1 uncultured Geminicoccaceae bacterium | reverse complement strand
ACTTGGTTAAGGAAACGGTCCGATACTGGGCCTCGACCGCAACCATAAGGTGATCCGCCCATGGCGACCTGGAGCCGCCGTGCCGCCTTCTTCCTGGTCCTGCTGCTGAGCGTGCCGGCACTCCCGTTGGTTGCCGCCGCGGGGGCAGGGGGCCTCGCGGCCGAGCTCAGGGCGTTCGCCGGCCGCGGCGGCGACGAGCTCGCCCGGATCGGCGAGCGTATCGCCTGGAACGAGACTGGCGGGCGGGCGGAGCACCTGGTCACCTGGGCGGCGGGTGAGGAGCATGCCTCGCTCGGCATCGGCCACGTCATCTGGTACCCGGAGGGCCGGCGCGGACCGTTTCGGGAGTCCTTCCCGGAGCTGCTCGCCTTCCTCGCGGCGCAGGGTGTCGAGCTGCCGGCGTGGCTGGGGCCGGACACGCCTTGCCCCTGGCCCGACCGCGCCAGCTTTCGTGCCGCCGGCGACGATCCGCGCATGATCGAGCTGCGCCGCCTGCTCGCGGAGACGACGGCCGAGCAGGTCGCCTTCCTGATCGAACGCCTGGCGGAGGCCTTGCCCGCGATCGAGGCGGCCGCCCCGGCACCGGCGCGGGCCGTGCTCGGCGAGCGCATCGAGCGCGTGCTGCGGGCGCCGGACGGCGGCCTTTCCCCAGCCGGCGTCTACGCCCTGGTCGACTACGTCAACTTCAAAGGCGAGGGCACGCTCCCCTCGGAGCGCTACCAGGGCACCGGATGGGGCCTGCTCCAGGTCCTGGAAGCTATGCCGGAGGAGTTCGAGGACGCCCGGGCGGCGTTCGCCGAGGCCGCAGCGGCCGTGCTCGCGCGCCGGGTGGCGCTCGCGCCGGCACGAACCGAGGAGCGCTGGCTCGCCGGCTGGCTGCCGCGGGTCGCGACCTACGCCGACGGCGGCCGCTTCGAGATGGGGACCGGCGCTGAAGGCTGAGGGATCACACACAAGTCGATACGTCCGCCCTGCAGCCGCAAGGGAGGAGGGAATCGAGGGTGAGGCGAGCTCGTGCTCAACCGATGCCGCGCAGGTCGGCGCCCTGGCGCACGAGCTCGTGCTGGACCTCGCGGACGGGAACCGCGCGCGGGCCGATGCCCTCGCGGGCGGCGAGCGCGGCGCAGACGCCGGCGGCCTGGCCCGTGGCCATGACGATCGGCATGACGCGGTAGGAGGAATGCGCCTCGTGGGTACCCGACAGGCACCGGCCAGCGACCAGGAGTCCGTCGAGGCCCCGGGGCAAGAGGCAACGCAGCGGGATGTCGTAGGCTTCGCCTTCGGGCAGGCGCTTCAAGATCGTGCCGCTGCCCTTGGGATTGTGGATGTCGACCGGGTAGGCGCCGCGCGCAACGACGTCCTCGAACTTGTGCGCGCCCAGCACGTCCTCGGCCGTGAGCTGATAGTCGCCCAGGATGCGCCGCGTCTCGCGCACGCCCACATGCACGCCGCTCTGGGCGATGTACGACCGCTCGAACCCCGGCACGAAACGGCGCAGGAAGCGCGCGATCTCGCGCAGCTGGTTGCGGCTGTGCCATTCCGCACAGGACCAGTCGAAGACGTCGGTGCCGAGCACGCCGGTCACCCGGGTGGAATTGACGCTGACCTCACGCTCGTGCGGCGTGCCGAAGAACAGGATGTCCTCGCGCTGCAGATCCAGCTGGCCAGCCTCGCTCGCCTGGCGGACCAGGTCCCACAGCCCATGCACGCCCCGCCACTGGCCGGGATGCGCGCGCACGTACGCGTCGAAGGTCTCGCGGTCGAACTCGACCATGCGGAACATCAGGGTCATGGGCTGGACGAGGCCGTCCTCCTCGCGGCCGATCTCGTAAGGGGCACCGGCGGCAGCCGCAACGTCGCCATCGCCAGTGCAGTCGATGATCGCGCGCGCCCTGATCACCACCGGCCCGGATTTGGTCTCGAGGATGACGCCGCGCACCTCGCCGGCGGCGAGCACGCCGCTGGCGAAGGCATGAAAGAGAAAGCGGACGCCCGCCTCGTCGAGCTGCTCGAGGGCGGCGAGCTTGAACTGCTCCGGGTCGAACGGCACGGTGTAGCCGGTCTCGGGCGAGGGGGGCACGGCGCCGCCGGTCTCGATCAGCCGGCGCAGCAGCCTGGCCAGCGCGCCCGCGACGACCGGCTCGCCCGGGCCGTGGTCGGCCGGGAACAGCTTGGCGCCGTCCGCGCGCTCGAACTCGGCGCGCTGGGTGTGGAAGGACATCAGCGGCATGACCAGCGCCGCGGTGGCGTTGCCGCCGAGAAAGCCGTAGCGCTCGGCGAGGATGACGTCGGCGCCGGCCCAGGCGGCGCCGAGCGCGGCACCGAGGCCGGCGGGTCCGCCGCCGACCACGAGCACGTCGGCCTCGGCGCCGAGCATCGCCTCGCGCGGGGGCAGGGTGAGCCTGGTGGGATGGTTCGGGCGGCCAAGAGGGGGCATGGCGGCCTCCTGGTGGTGGCCGGTCTCAGGCGACGCCGCGCGCTCCCGCGGCCGGCTCGCTCAGGAGACGCACGGCGATCTCGTTGCTCTGGCGGGCGCGCGCCTGGAGCTGCGGCACCGCGCGCTTGATCCGGCTCTGCAGCTGCCGCCGGTGGTCCCAGGCGTGATCGATGTAAGCGATCAGCCGGCCGGCGTTGACCTGGGCGAGCGGCGGCGTCTCGATCTGCAGATCCTCGAGGAAGCCCGCGACCTTGGGCGCGTAGGGCAGGGCCACGAAGGGCACGTTCTGCAGGCTGGCGAAGATCAGGAAGTGGAGGCGCATGCCGACCGCGAAGGCGAAGTGCCGGGTCAGCGCCAGCAGCTGGGAGGAGGTGTAGGCGCCCTTGAGCACGCTCGCCCGCTGCGCGCGCAGCATCTGCGCGACCACGGCGTGGCAGTGCTGGACGTCGAGCATCCTCGGCTCCATGGGCACGAACACGATGTCGGCGTCGTAGCGGTCGACCATGAAGTCGGCGGCATCGGCCAGCAGGCGGTGGTAGAGCTGCTCGCTGATCTCGGGGGCGGCGGCACCCGGCTCGCGCACCGACATGCCGACCAGCTGCCGGCCGGTGTCGAGGCCCTCGCGTTTGAGCGCCTCCCGGGGCAGGGTGTCCGGCTTCAGGAGCAGCGCCGGATCGCCGGTGACCAGGATCTCGCGGTGCACGCCCACGTCCTCCAGGATCTGGCGGGCGCCGCGCTCGCGCACCGTGACCACCGCCGCCCGCGCCAGGGCCTCGCGCACCACGCGCTGGACGGCGGGATCGCGCAAGGGGCCGGCGCTGATGGCATAGATCATGACCGGCACGCCGTGCTCGTGCGCCAGCATGACCTCGCGCAGGAAGATCTGCGCCTCGCCGTCGAACAGGATGCCGCCGCCGCCCAGGACGAACAGGTCGAGGCGCTGGACCTCGGGCAGCACCTCGTCGCGCGACAGCTTGCGCACCGGGACGACGCGCGCGACCTCCGCGTGCCGCTGGCGGGTGTCCTCGGCATCGCGTGAGAACACCGTGATCTCGACCGGCAGCGCACGGCGCAGTTCGCTCACCATGCCGCGCAGGATCGCCTCGTCGCCGAGGTTGAGCCCGCCGTACGAGCCCGAGATGCCGACCCGGTACGGCCGCTGCGCCTTGACCATGGCTGTCGTCCAGTAGGGAGCGCTCGGGGCGCCCGTCGCACGCCAAACGCGGCGGGCCCGCCGATGTTCCTGAGGTCAGGCGGCCCGTGCCGGCCGGGCGAGCCAGGCGTCGAGGTGGGCGAGCGCGCGGCGGGCCATGGCCGGCTTGCGCTCCGCCTTCCTGAGCGGCGGCTCCAGGGGCGGGAACAGGCCGAAGTTGACGTTCATGGGCTGGAAGCTCGCGGCCGCCGCCCCGCCCGTGATGTGGGCGAGGAGCGCGCCGAGCGCGGTCGTGGGCGGCGGCGGCGCGATCGGCTCGCCGCGGCGCTCGGCGGCGGCGA
>CAZXYL010000504.1:0-8242 GCA_964644915.1 uncultured Geminicoccaceae bacterium | reverse complement strand
TATGGATCGAAACCTGGACCCTCGGGTCGAGCCCGAGGGTGACAACAAGAATCAGAGATCACCCGCACCGCCGACCGCGCCCTTCCAGGTCCCGCTCGCGCACGCCGACCACGCCAAAGGGTCCGGGCCGCCGGACCCGCGTGATCCGGATTACCAGCCGCGCAGCCTCGACCAGTTTCGCCCGCGCGAGAAGCCGTTCCAGTCACCGCTCGCCCGCGCCGACGAGGTCAAGCGCAACACCCGCAACGCCCGCGAGATGTACCAGAAGATCCAGGGCTTCCGATCGCGCGACTTCCACTGATGCGCCTTGGCGCACGCCGGCGTGGCACCATGTCACCGGACAGGCGAGCACGCATCGCGGATCGTTCAGCCATGACGAAGAAGCCGCGCAAACCGGGTGAGAAAGCGCTGAAGCCGGAGAAGACGGAGCGGCCGGCCAAGGACAACCGGCAGCTCACGACGCAGAACCGCAAGCTCCTGGGCAAGCACTACGCCGCGAAGTACGGCAAGCGCAAAGGTGGATAGGCGGCGGGGGGAGCGCTGCCTCTCAATCCAGGAGCATACGGGGCAGCCAGAGCGCGATCTCGGGGAAGGCGATGACCAGGCCCAGGCCCAGGAGCTGCAGAATCACGAACGGGATGATGCCGCGATAGATGTGCTGCAGCTTCACCGCCGGCGGCGAGACCCCCTTGAGGTAGAACAGCGCGAAGCCGAACGGCGGGGTGAGGAAGCTGGTCTGCAGGTTGACCGCGACCAGGATCGCAAACCAGTAGACCTTCTCGAATTCGGGCACGTGGTCGCCGAAGTCGAGCAGGCGGATGATCGGCGTGAACACCGGCAGGACGATCAGCGTGATCTCGACCCAGTCGAAGAAGAAGCCGAGGAAGAAGACCGTGCCCATGATCAGGAACAGGATGCCCCAGGACTCGAAGCCGGCGCCCAGGATCAGGTCCTCGACGATGTAGTCGCCGCCGAGCGAGCGGAAGACGTACGAGAAGGCGGTGGCGCCGATGAAGATGAAGAAGATCATCGCGGTCGTGAGCGCGGTCCGCTCGGTCACCTCCGAGAGGGCCGGCAGGCTCAGCCTGCCATTGTACCAGGCGAGCGCGATGGCGCCGGCGGCGCCCACGCCCGCGGCCTCGGTGGGTGTCGCCCAGCCGCCGAAGATCGAGCCGAGCACCAGGAAGATCAGGAACACCGGCGGCACGAAGCTCTTGAGCACCAGGGCGAGGAGAGCGGCGGCCGACTGCGGCCCGGCGGCGTCCGGCAGCGGCGGCGCCACCTGCGGGCGCATGTGGCTGAAGGTCCAGATGTAGCCGAAGTACAGGCTGGAGAGGATCAGCCCCGGGAACAGCGCGGCCACGAACAGGTTGCCCACCGAGATCGAGAGCAGGTCCGCCATGATCACGAGCATGATCGAGGGCGGGATCAGGATGCCGAGCGTGCCGGAGGCGGCGATCGTGCCGGTGGCGAGTTCCTTGTTGTACTGGCGCTCGAGCATCACGGGCAGCGCCATGAGCGTCATCATCACCACCGACGCGCCGATGATGCCGGTGGTCGCGGCCATGATCGTGCCCATGACCGTGACCGAGAGCGCCAGCCCCCCCGGCACGCGGCGGAGCAGAACCTGGAGGCAGTGCAACAGGTCGGCCGCGACCCCCGAGCGCTCCAGCATGGTGCCCATGAAGACGAACATGGGCACGGCCACGAGCACCAGGTTCTCGGCGATCCCGCCCCAGATGCGGGGCAGGATGTTGTAGAACTCGATCAGCCGGAAGGCGCCGAAGGCATAGCCGAGCAGGCCGAAGCCGAGCGCCACGCCGCCGAGCACGAAGGCCACCGGGTAGCCCGAGAACAGGAGCACGGCCAGGACGGCGAACATGATCACCGGCAGGAGGTCGATCAGCTCCATGCCGGGCGCCCTTCAGGTCTCGACCGGCGGCACATCGGTCCGGTGACGAAGGAAGGGGTCGCGCGCGAGCCCGCGCCGGCCGAACAGGATGACGAGGTAGCGCAGCATGATCGAGATGCCGGCCATGAGCGCGAAGATCATGCCGACCAGCAGCACGGACTTGATGACCCAGCGGTGCGGAATGCCGATCAAGGCCGCCGAGACCTCCTGCTGGCGGAACGAGGTCAGCGCGAAGTCGTAGGCGAACCAGATCACGAGGCCGGTGTAGGGGATCAGGAAGACCAGGCAGCCCAGGAGCTCGATCCAGGCCCGCGCGCGGGGCTTCAGGTTCTCGCTGAACACGTCGACCCGGACGTGGGCGTTGTGGATGTAGCCGAAGCCGAGGCAGAGCGCGAACAGGGCCGTGTGGAGATGCCATTCCATCTCCTGCAGCTTGGTCGAGTTGACAAGGTCGCCGAAAAGGCTGCCGAAGAACAGCTGCAGGCCTATGAACTTGCGGGTGACGACGTCGAAGATGGTGATCGCGATCATCGGCAGGATCAGCCATTTGGCGCACCTGCCCATGGCGATCACCGCCCGGCTGAGCGTCTCGCTGATGCGCAGCAGCGTCTCCATCGACGACCCCTCGCCGCGCCCCGCGGTTTCTTTTCTGTTGCCGGGCAGGCGGCGCTCGCTCCGGCGGATCGCCGAAGCCCGTCAGCCTCGCCCGGGAGATAACAGCAAAGCCGGCGCGCTGACAATCAGGACGGCGCGCGGCAGGCGCGGTCTCGTGCAGTCCGATGGCGCGCCGGCAGCGGCGCGGGCGGGATCAGCCGCGGCCAAGCCTATCCAGCGCCTGGCGCGCCTTGGCCCGGTGCCTGGGCTGGAGATGGCGGCCGACCGCGGCGAAGGCGGCCGCGAGCACCGAAGCGTCGTCGGTGAAGCCGAGTCCGGGGAGGATGTCCGGGATCAGGTCGGCCGGGAGGACGAAATAGGCGACCGCCCCCAGGAGCACGGCCCGGACGTAGGGCGGTGTGTCACCGTCGAGCGCGCAATAGTAGGCGGCGACCAGGTCCTCGGCGAACGGGATCCGGCCGATCACGCGCCTGAGCTTATCCCAGAACCGCCGCTTGTCCGGCGCCTGATACGCCACCGGCAGGCTGCCGAGCGAGGGGTGCGAGATCGTTTCCATGCTTCTATAGCTGGCAGTTCGCACGACCGACGGCAAGTCGTGGCGGCTCCGAGGCAGGCGGTGCGCCGCCGCTCACACCCGCCGCAGTCCGACGGCCGGCGCCGGCTCGAACATCCGGAAGGTGTTGCGGCCGGCGGTCTTGGCCTGACGCAGGGCCAGATCGGCATGTTTGAGCAGGCGGTCGGGCGCATCGCCGTCGGGAGGCGCGATCGCCACCCCGATGCTCACCCCGACACGGGCGCGGTGTGCTCCGAGCTCGAACGGCGTGCCGAGCGCCTCGAGCAGGCGGCGGGCCAGCGCCTGGCTGCCGCCCGGCTGGGCGAGGCCGACCTGGACGATCGCGAACTCGTCGCCGCCGAGGCGGGCGACCGTGTCCGAGGCCCGGATCGCGTCGAGCAGGCGCGCGCCGACCTGGCGCAAGAGCAGGTCGCCCGCCGGATGGCCGAGCTCGTCGTTGACCTCCTTGAAGCGGTCGAGGTCGAGCCAGAGCACGCCGACCATCTGCTGCTCGCGCCGGGCGAGTGCCAGCGCCTGCTCCAGTCGATCGCGGAAAAGCATCCGGTTCGGCAGCCCGGTCAGAGGATCATGCGTCGCCAGATGCTCGAGCCGCGCTTCGGCCCGCCGGCGCTCGGCGATCTCGGCCTGCAGGCTCTGGTTCGCGGCGGTGAGCGCCGACGTGCGCTCGGCCACCCGCCGCTCCAGCTCCTCGTTCGCCTGACGCAGCGCGTCCTCGTGCCGGCGCAGCTCGTTCAGACTGGCCGCGATCCGCCACAGCATGACATTGAAGGCACCGATCACGTCGCCGAGCTCGTCCGCCTTGCGGACCGGCAACTGGTGGCGCTCCGGGTGCCCGGCGTCCGCGTGCGCCGCCTCCAGCCGCTCGCGCAGGTTGAACAGGGGCAAAAGGACAACCCGGCCGACGCTGAAGAGGACCACCCCGGCGGTCACGAACGAGGTCAGAAGGCCGATTCCGGCCGCCCGCCATACGTAGCCGAACAGCTCGCCGCGCAGGTAGGAGGAATCCAGCCGCAGCACCAGGTCGAAGGGCAGCTCGGCCTCCTCGGCCGACCAGAACACCTCCTGCCGCTCGCCATTGGCCAGCGCGATCATGTACCCCGACCGGCCGCCGAAGTCGCGCGCACGCGTCGACGGCGGCTCCCCGAAACGCCCGATCAGGCGCCCACCGACGTCGTACATCGCGCCGCCCCGCACCGCCCACTGCCCTTGCAGCATCTGGCCCAGGCGCACGATTTCCTCACCCTCGACCAGACGGAGAGGCGGCAGCGCGGCGCGTACCGCGGCGAGCCCGATCTGGCCCAGGCGCTCCAGCCGCAGGTCGCGATGATGCGCGACCGAAGGGATCAGCAGCAGCGCATGCACGAGGATGATGCTGACCCAGACCGCGAGCGCCAGGCGCCAGCACAGCCGGCAACCGAAGATCCGCACGCGCGGGCGGGGCGGCGCGGCTGGTTCGGAGGCGGATGCCGGCGCTGGCAGAGGCGCCGGTCGGATAAGGTCGGGAATCGTCATTGCAGCCTCGGATCCTTCCAGAGAAGTCCCGACGCAGAGTGCCCCCTGCGGCGGGCCGGCCGCCGTTGCGGCGCAGCCCGCAAGTGGCCCAACCGAAAGAGCATGACGACGAACGCGCGAAACGAGGTGGCGAGCGTCCGAACATCGGCTGCCGGCGCGAAGAGTCCATCGAACCGCGGCCCCGGCCCGGGACTGCGCCAACCATCATAGGTTAACCCGACTGTGGGGCTGGTTCAACCAAAAGGGAATCATAGGCGCGAATGCAATAGCATGAGATGAGGGTTCACTTCACGCTGGCGAGCGCGAGGCCGCGGATCAGATAGCGCTGCAGGAACGCGAACACGATCGCGACCGGCACGGTGGCGAGGAAGGTCGCCGCCATGACGATGTCCCACTCGATCGAGTAGCGCCCGCCGACCAGGTCGAACACCTTGAGCGTCAGCGTGAAGTTGTCCGAGCTGCGCAGAGTAGTCAGCGCCAGGACGAATTCGTTCCAGCCGAAGATGAAGGCCAGGATCGCGGTGACCGCGAGCGCCGGCAAGGCGAGCGGCAGAAACACGAGGCGCAGGCTCTGCAGCCAGGTGGCACCGTCGATCCAGGCCGCCTCCTCGACCTCCTTGGGAATGGTCGCGAAGTACGCCTGCAGCATCCAGATCGCGAAGGCGAGGTTGAAGGCGGCGTAGGTCAGCACCAGCGAGTTGAGCTGGTCGACGAGGCCGAGCGCCGCCATCAGCCGGAAGATGCCGATCACCAGCACGATCGGCGAGAGCATCTGCGTGATCAGGAGGAAGAGCCGGTAGCCGCCCTGGCCCGGGAAGCGGAAGCGCGACATGGCATAGCCCGCCGGGATCGCGATCAGAAGGCAAAGGGCGGTGGCGGCGAAGCTGACGTAGAGGCTGTTGAGAAGCGCCTGACCGAAGCCCACGGCGTGCCACATCTCGACGAAGTTCGAGAGCTGAATGCGGCTGCCGAACCAGGTCGGCGGGAAGCGCATGATCTCGGCGCGCGGCTTGACCGCGGTCGAGATCATCACGGCGTAGGGGAACAGGATCACCACCACGAGCGGCGAGAGCAGCAGCCAGTAGAGGAGGCTCTTCTTCGCGCGCCGGCTCATCGCGGAGTCCTCTCGCCGCGCATCACCAGGGCCGCATAGACGATGGTGAACGCAAGCAGCACGGCGAACATGACCAGCGAGATGGCCGACGCCTCGCCCAGGCGCCCGAAGCGGAAGGCGAGCTTGTAGAGGTAGGTGACCAGGATGTCCGTCTGGCCCGCCGGCCCGCCCTGGGTCATGACCCAGATGATCGGGAAGGAGTTGAAGACGTAGATGATGTTGAGCACGATCGCGATGTTGAGAAAAGGCTTCAGGAGCGGCAGCGTGAGGTGGCGGAAGCGCTGCCAGGCGGATGCGCCGTCGATCCGCGCCGCCTCGTAGATGTCCTCCGGGATCGAGGCGAGCCCGCCCAGGAAGACCGTGGTCGTGAACGGGATCGAGACCAGGATGCCGATGCCGATCTGCCAGGGGAAGGCGGTCCCGGCTCGGGCCAGCCATTCGATCGGCTGGTCGAGCAGGCCGAGCTGGAACAGGGTCGCGTTCAGCATCCCGGCCTGACCGTTGAGGGTCCAGCGCCAGACGATCGCGGTCATGGTGAGCGAGATCGCCCAGGGCAGCATGACGATCACCCGGGCGAGGCCGCGGCCGGCGAAGTCGTCGTTCAGGATCAGGGCGACCGGCACCGAGATCAGGATGGTCCCGGCGACCACACCTACGGTCCAGATCAACGTCCGCCAGAGCGAGCCCCAGAATAGAGGATCGGCGAACAGCGAGGCGTAATTGGCAGTGCCGACGAAGTCCCGCAGCTGGCCGAAGCGGTTGACCTGGTGGACCGAGGTGTTGACCAGGTCCCAGACCGGGTAGCCGACGATGAAGAGCGTGAGTGCCAGGCTGGGCAGGATCATCCAGAGCGGCGCCGCCCGCCGCGCCGCATCAGCGAGGCCCAACGCCGGGCGCAGCGAGCCGGGACGCGCCCCGATCGTCCCGGCTCTCATGGTCTGCCGCGCTCGGTGACCAGCCTTTGGGCCTGACGACCGCTCAGTGGCCGAGCAAGGCGTCGACCTCGCTCGCGGCCCGACCGAGCGCCTCCTCGGCCGAGGCCTGGCCGAGGTAGATCTCCTGCAGCGCGCGCGAGGTCGCGTCCGCCATCTCCTCCCAGCGCGCGATGGTCGGCGCGAACTTGGCATACGGCAGCATGTCCGTGAACGCCTTCAGCTCCGGGTCGTCGGCAAAATGAGGGTCTTCGGCGACCGACTTGAACACCGGCAGGAAGCCCTCCTTGAGCGTGAACTCGCGCCGCCAATTGTCGGAGAACGCGGTCTCCTCGAGGAACTGCCAAGCCTCGTCCTTGACGTCGGAGTCCGCGAACACGATGATCGAATCGGTGACGCCATAGGTCGCGCGCGTGGTGCCCATCGGGATCGGCGCGATGCCGTAGTCGATGTCCGGCGCCTCGGCCTGCATCTGGCCGCGCAGCCAGGGCCCGGTGAGCAGGATGCCGAGCCGACCCTGCTTGAACAGGTCCTGCAGGCCCTCGCGCGAGTAGCTGGTGACGCCGGGCTGGGTCAGGCCCTCGTCGATCATCGACTTGTAGAGGTTGGCGGCCTCGATCGCGGCCTCGCTCGCGATGCCGCTGCGGCCGTTCTCGAGGATGTCGCCGCCGTGGGTCCAGAGCGCGTAGTACCAGTACGCGTCGGTCTCGATCTCGGCGCCCTGGAGCCCGAAGCCGTAGATGTCGTCGCCGAGCGCGCTGATCTTGGCCGCGGCGTCCTTGAGCTCGTCCCAGGTCTCGGGCGGCTCCGTGATCCCGGCCTCCTCGAACATCGCCTTGTTATAGTACATGGCGCGGGCCGAGGCGGCGACCGGAATGCCGTAGAGCTGGCCGTCGATCACCGAGGGCTCGAGGAAGGTCTCGATGAACTTGGCCCGGAACTCGGGCGTGACGTAGTCGTCGAGCGGCTCGGCCACATCCTCCTCGGCGTAGCCGACCAGCCAGCGCGTGCCGATGATCGAGATGTCGGGCGCGGTGCCGCCCGCAACGTCGGTGGTGAGCTTCTGCTCCAGGTTGTCCCAGTTCACGACCTCGATCTGGATGTCGATGTCCGGGTGCTTGGCCTCGAACTCCTCGGCCATGCCTTCGAAGATCGGGCCGCTCTCGGCGCTGTAGTACGAGACCACGATGCGCACCTCGGCGGCCGAGGCCGCGCCGCCGGCGGCAAGGCAAAGCGCCGTCGCGGCCGCGCAGGCGAGTCTCCGATGCAGACGGTTCATGATGTTGAGCCTCCCTCTCCCTTGGCTCGTTAAGCTGGCCGGATGATAGGAGGCAAGCGCGGCCCGGAGCAAGGGCAGCCCACGCGAGCGCAACCCGCAAAAGCCAGAGCCGGGTCGGCTACTTTCGCTGCGCCTCCATGTAGGCGCGCAGCACCGCGTTCATGCGCGTGAGATAGCCCGGGCCCTGGGCCCTGAACCAGTCGAGCACGTCGGCGTCGACCCGCAGATGCACGGACTTCTTGCGCGAGGACGGCATGACCAGGCGGGCGTTCTGCCAGAAGTCCTCGTCCAGCTCGATCTCCGG
>CAZXYL010000503.1:0-1957 GCA_964644915.1 uncultured Geminicoccaceae bacterium | reverse complement strand
GGACCGCTCGATCAGGTCCTCGTAGGTCTCGATCGGGCTGTCGGCGCCGACCACGATCACCGACGGATCGTCCATGGCCCGGGCGACGCCGATCATGTCGTCGATGCTCATCGGCGATTCGCCCCGTGCGATGGTGTAGAGATGCGTCTGGGTCAGGGCCATGACGGTGTGGCCGTCCGCCGGGCGCTGCATGAAGTATTCGTGCGCGGCGCGGGCGGCGCCGCCCTGCTTGTAGACCACCACCATGTCCTGGCCGAGCTCCTCCTGCGCGCCCTGCATCACCAGGCGCGCCGTGATCTCGGTGCCGCCGCCCGGTGCGGCGTGCGAGATCATCTCGATGGTCTCGGACGGGAAATCGTCCTGGGCGCCGGCACGGTCCGGCATCGCCACCAGCGCCAGCAGGGCCAGTGTCCCGGCGGCGACGCACGCCCCGCAGGCGATCCGATCATTCTTCCACGTCAGCTTCTTCATCTTCGCTCTCCCTTGTGTCCATCGTTGGAGTGGACCGGTTCGTCAGCCTCAACCCGATCGAACGAGTCTACTCCCGCACGCGCGCTTCCTCCACCGCCTCCCGATTGAGCTCGAGACCCAGGCCCGGTGCCTTCGGGATCTTCACCATGTTGTCCTCGGGCCAGGGCGGGTCTTTGAAGATCCGATCCTCCACCTGGGCCATGCCGAGGTGGAACTCGACCCGCCAGCCGTTCATCAGCCCGGCCATGGTGTGCATGTTGAAGCGCGGCCAGCCGCCGCCGTTGGCGATCGGCAGATTGAAGGCCTGGGCCATGTGCGCGACCTTGCGCGTCTCGGTGTAGCCGCCGTTGAAGACGCAGTTCGGCTGGACGATGTCGACCGCCTGGTGCTCGATCAGCTCGCGCAGCCGCCAGCGGTGGCCTTCCATCTGGCCGGCGGCGATCGGGATGCCCGTGTGCCGGCGCAGGTCCGCGAGCTGACGCGCATCGTTCTGATGCACCGGCTCCTCGAACCAGGTCAGCCGGCAGTCCTCGATCGCGCGGCAGAGCAGGCGCGCCTCGACCGGCGAAAAGCGGTAGTTCGCATCGATCATCAGCTCGACGCCGTCGCCCACGGCCTCGCGCACCCGGCGCACGCGCGCCGCATCCTCCTGCCACCCCTTGGGGTTCACGCCCACCACCATCTTGAGCCGACGGTGGCCCTGCTCGACCAGCCGCTGCGCCGCCTCGGCCAGCTGGTCGCGATCGTACTCAGGGAAGCCGAAGGTGATGTACGTGGGCGCGTGGTCGCGAAAGCCGCCCAGGAGCTCCGCGATGCTCTGCCCCTTGGCCTTGCCCTGGATGTCCCAGAGCGCGATGTCGAGGCAGGACAGCGCACTCGAGAACACGCCGGTCATGCTGCGCGGGTTGAGCGTCCACCAGGCTTTGTGGTGGATCGCCTCGAGCCGGAACGGGTCCATGTCCCGGACCAGCGGCAGGAAGTCGTGGTGCAGGGCCGAGACCACCGCGCGCGGGAAGAACCGGCCGGTCAGCCCGTGGCCGAGGTGGCCCTCATCGGTCTCGACCTCGCAGAAGACGATCTCGTAGGTGTCGATCGGGTGCTCGATCAACGGCGCCGTGACCGGGAAGCGCAGCACGCTCGCCCGTATGTCCTTGATCTTCACCTCGCCTCCCTGCAGGCGCTGCTCGACGTCCTCGAACTCCCCGGCTCAGCAGACCATCGTCCCGCCGACGGCCTTCAGCATGCGTTGCTTGGCGTTGGTCACGTGGCTCGCCATCGCGTGCGCGGTGCCTTCCGCATCGCGCGCCCGCAGCGCATCGACGATCGCCCGATGCTCGGCGTTGGAGATCTCGAGCGCGCCGGGCTGGTTGAGCCCGCTCTGGCGGAACAGCGAGAGCTCCTTCGCGACGCCCCGGTAGAGCGCGGCGAGCCGCCGGTTACCGCAGCAGGAGAGGAGCCGGTCGTGGAACTCGAGGTTCACCGGGTA
>CAZXYL010000502.1:0-9168 GCA_964644915.1 uncultured Geminicoccaceae bacterium | reverse complement strand
GCGGCGCTGGAGACGAACGTGCCGCTGATCCGGCTCTATCTCGGCTTCGATCTGTGGCAGGTCGAGGCGGCCCTGGAGCGGGGCGCCAAGGGCCTGGTGATCGAGGCCTTCGGGCGCGGCAACGGCCCGGCGGCGCTGGTGCCGATCGTCAAGCGGGCGGTGGATGCGGGCGTTCCGGTCGTGATCACCTCGCGCTGCCCGAGCGGGCGGGTCGAGCCGATCTATGGCAAAGGCGGCGGCAAGGATCTGGCCGACGCGGGCGCGATCTTCGCGGGCGACCTCAAGGGACCGAAAGCGCGCCTCCTCCTCATGGTCCTGCTGTCGTCACCCGAGACCAGAGATCGCCTCCGCGAGATCCTCCTCGAGATCGCGCCCTGAGCTGCTTCTGCGCGCGCTCAGCGGGCCGCGCGCAGCGCCGCCATCGAGTCCGGGGCCATGGCGCCGGCGATCACCCGGTGGCGCAGGACCCCGAGGGGCAGGAGCACGGCGACGACCACGGCCGCGGCGGCGGCGACCGCGAAGGCCGGATGGAACAGGACGACGAAGGCCAGCGCCGCCAGCAGGACCCGCAAGGCGCCGTCGAGCGGACGCCATGTCGCGAAGCGGCCGAAGGTGGCGAGCGCGATGCCGCAGGTGCCGGCGGTCACCAGCAGCGTCTCGAGGATCTGATTCCAGCCCGGGGTCACGACCATGTCGGTACGCACGAAGATCGCGAACGACATGAAGGTGATCGGCAGGCAGATCTTGAGCGCCTCGAACATGGTGCGCATGAACGAGGCCTCGGCGATCTTGGAGGCGACCGCGGCGGTGAGCGACGTCGGCGGCGACAGCTCGCCCCAGATCGCGAGCAGGAAGGCGAAGAAGTGCGCGACCCAGGGGTCGACGCCCAGCGTGCGCAGGGGCGGCACGATGATCACTGCGACGATGATGTAGGTCGCGGTCGGCGGCAGGCCGGTGCCGGCGAGCCAGCCGAAGATCCAGGCCATGGCAATGGTCGCGATGATGTGCCACTCGCCGAGTTGGAGCAGCATCGAGCCCATGCGGTTGATGAAGCCGGTGACCGTGAACAGCCCGATCATGATGCCGAGCGTCGCCATGAGCAGGGTCAGGTACGAGGTCAGCTCGGCATGGGTCTCGATGAACATCCGGATGTTGCCGAGCAGGCTCTGGTCGCCGAGCGTCGGATCGCGCAGCACGACCTTGAAGACCAGGTAGAGAACGAGGAGGACCGTGAACAGGAAGATGCCGGTGAACAGGGCTGCGCGCAGGGCGCCGTAGTTGAGCCAGCCCATGAGCACCATCAGGACCGCGATGCCGGCGAAGAAGGTCGCAGTCTTGAGCTGGTCGTAGAGCGGGATCACCGGCACCTCGACCGGCTCCGGCGGCAGCAGGCGCACGCTCAGGAGATAGACGGCGAGGATCAGGGCAGCGAAGTAGACGAACGCGACGGCGAAGCCGCGGATCACCACCTCCCAATACGGCACGCCCAGGAACTCGGCCATCAGGAAGCCGGCCACAGCCATCAAGGGCGGCATGATCAGCCCGCCCATGGAGGCCGCGGTCTCGACTGCGCCGGCGAATGCCGGTGGGACGCCGTAGCGTATCATCAGCGGTATGGTGAAGCTGCCGGTGACGGCCGTGTTCGCCGAGCCGCTGCCGCTGACCATGCCGACCGAGACCGAGGCGAGCACCGCGGTCTGCGGCACGGTGTGGCGCGAGCGCCCGGCGAGGCGGCGCATCACCAGGATCACGGCGCTCTGGGCCTCGAAGCCGCGCGCGGCCGCGGCCAGTAAGAGGAAGGCGGCGATCAGGGTCAGCGCCAGCTGGGCGTAGCGACCGTACACGCCGGTGGCGAGCTCGACCGTGCTCGAGGTCACCACGCGCTCAAAGCGGGCGCCCGGATGCCAGAAGAAGTCGATCGGGCTCAGATAGCCGTAGAGCGTATAGAAGATCAGAACGACGTTGACCCAGAACAGGATCGGATGGGCCAGGCGCGACAGTTCCATGACGAGCAGAAAAATCAGCAGGCCGACGACGAAGTCGTGCCGGTTGTAAGAGCCCTGCCGCCAGATCGCGATGTTCTCATATTCGAGATAGAAGTAGTAGATCGCGTAGAAGCAGATGCTGATGTATAGAGCGACCAGTATGTGGTTGATGAACTTAGGCAGGCGCGGATAGAGGTATTCGTTCTGGTAGACGATCAGCATATGGATGACGAGAGCGAGCGGCACCAGACGGGTCGCCAGCAGCCTCGGCCCGCCAAAGCCCGTGAAGAAGTAGTACACGAGCATGGCGAACATGATGGTGGAGAAGACGAAGGTGAGGCTGCGCAGGCTGACGATCGCCCTGAGGGGCTCGTTCATGGTGGCGCTTCCGGGGCGAAAACGACCGGCGGCCGCCGCTCTCCTCGGGCGACGGCCGCTGGCCGATGATCACGATGTCGAAGGCCGCCCTGGCGGTCAGCCGGTGGCGTCAGCGATGGTCCACTCGTCGTTCCAGGCATCGTGCTCCTGGAGGAAGCGGGCGAGGCCAGGATGGACGGGGATGTCCGGATTGGCCGCGATGCCGCCGACCTGGGTGCCGACGAAGTCGCGCGCGAGCGGCCTGAAGCCCGGCTCCTGCTCGGCGAGGCGATCGGCGTTCTGCATGAACGCGGTCAGCATGCGATAGACGACCTCCTCGTCCATGTCGGCGCGCACGTTGTAGCCGAAGAAGATCGGCACGCCCAGAATAGAGTCCACGCCGACGTCCTGGCTGAAGGCGGCCTCGGGGTCGACCTCCATCGGCACCAGGCCGGCCTCGCGCAGGCGCTCGATCTCTTCCTCGGAGGGGTTCACCACGGTGATGTCGGCACGCAGCTCCGCCTCGCGCCACCAGGTCGGCAGCGAGCTGCCGGCGGTGGTGTAGGAAGCGGCGCCGACGATCGAGCCGGCCTCGAGCGCATCGGCGGTGGTCGCGGAATCGATCTCGACGTGGTTGAACTCGTAGCCGAGCGCGTCCCAGATGCGCACCATGTTGAGCCAGTTCATGTAGCCGGCGGGGGTGAAGAACACCGGCTCGCCGCTCAGATCGCCCCAGGACTGGTACTGGTCCGCCACGGCCGCGGGCACGGTCAGGAACGTCTCCATCGGGTAGGCGTACCAGGTGTGCACGAGGTCGCCCGCGGTCGGCTCGAAGCCCTCAAACGGCCCGCTGCGGTCGTAATACTCGCGCATGCCGACATCGGCCGTGTAGGAGATCTCGGCGTCGCCGTCCATGGTCGCCTTCTTGGCGGCGGTGGTCGACGGATAGGGGTGAACGGTGACCGTGTACTCGCCGTCAAGCGCCTCCTCGAGGACATCGATCATGAGGCTCGCGACCGAGTAGCCGTAGGAGCCGACGTCCGATGTCGCCCAGCGGAGCGACTGGCGCTGCGCCTCGACAGGCTGGAAGGCCGAGCAGGCGATGAGCAGAGCGCCCGCGCCGGCGAGCGCGGCGCCGCCGTGACTGCAGATTTTTCTCGACATGTCCGGTCTCCCTCTGGTTAAGTCCGTGCAATCGCGCGCGTGCCACGGCGCTGCGCCGGCAGACGCGGTCCCGTTTCGACAGAGGGGTACGGAACATTCGTGAATTGCCGGCGAGATCTCGTCGGCGACCGCCCTGCTCATGTACGTCGACATGAGCAATGCTGTCAGTCCCTGCCTACCCCTCCATATCTCCACGACTGCCGATGCACTGTCGCAGCCGCAGCATGCGCCTTTGGATTACTGAATCTGTCTGCATACCAGCGTGGACCCGCCGAGTCAACGCGCGCTCGGGACGGGATGTTCCCGGCGCGGACCCGGTTGCGGTCCGGGTCAGTCTTTCCTTAAGATGAGTGCGGTTCTTCTGACCATGCTTGAACCGGACGCCTCAGGTATGATGGATCACCGCACGATCGCCGTATTGCTCGCAGCATCCGGGGCGCTGCTCGCCGGCACCGCCTGGGTGCAGGACGCGCGCGCCCACCCGCACGTCTGGATCACCGCGATCACGACCTTCGTCTTCGAGGATCGTCAGCTCACCGGGATCCGGCACCGCTGGGAGTTCGACGAGTTCTTCGGCTCGTACGTGATCGAGGAGCACGACGCCGACCGGGACGGCGTCTTGGACGAAGCGGAGATCGCCGCGCTCCGCGACAACGCGTTCGCCAACCTGCGGGACTACGGCTACTTCACCCACGTGCGCATCGATGGTGAGCCGCTCTCTCTCGACCAGGTCCTGGATTTCACCGCGTCGATCGAGGACGGCGTCCTGGTCTACGAGTTCACGCTCGCCCTGCCCGAGCCGGTTGACCCGAGCGCCGAGCAGCTCGCGACCGGCGTGTACGACCCGGAGTACTACATCGAGATCCTGCTCGACCAGAACGACCCGGTCCGCTTTGCCGGTCTGCCGAGCGGTGCGTGCATCTTCGACATCAGCGAGGACACGCAGCACCCGATCTACTACGGCCTGGTCTATCCGCTCGCCATCACGCTGCAGTGCGCCACCAGCTGAAATGATGTGCGCTCTTCGCCTGCTCGCCCTGGCGCTCGCCCTGCTGCTGACGCCCCAGGGGAACGCCCTCGCCAACCCGTTCACCGGTCAGCCCGCTGCACCCGCGGCCGAGCAGCCGGCGGCGCCCGAGCGCGCGTCGGGCATCGGCGCTGCGGTCGGACGGGCGCTGCTCGCCTTCCAGCGCGAGAGCAACCGGCTGATCGCCCAGCACATGCGCGCGATCCGCGAGGGCGACTCCGCGATGCCGCTGCTCTTGGGCGCCCTGCTCGCCTTTGGCTACGGGGTGGTCCACGCGCTGGGCCCCGGGCACGGCAAGCTGGTCGTCGTCACCTACTTCCTCTCGCAGGACGCCCGCGTGCTGCGGGGCCTGCTCATGGGGCTGCAGATCGCTGTCTTTCATGTCATCTCGGCGATGGTCGTGGTGCTCCTCGCGGATCTTCTGCTGCGCCGAGCCTTCGGCGGCGCGCCCGCCGAGGTCCCGGGCGTGCGCCTCGCGAGCTATGGCTTGATCGCGCTGATCGGCTGCACCATGCTGGTGCAGGCGGTGCGTCGCTCTCGCGCGGGCGCTCATGTCGGCGCCGCCTGCTGCGGCCACGGCCACAGCGCCGACGGTGCGCGCCAAGGCTTCCTGTCGCTGGGCGTGGGGCTGGTACCGTGCACGGGCGCGGTGCTGATCCTGCTCTACGCGCTCGCGAACGACATGCTGCTCGCCGGCATGGCGCTTGTCGCCGCGATTGCCGCGGGGATGGCCATGACGATGGGCGCTCTGGGCATGCTGAGCGCGGTGGCGCGCCAGGTCGTGGCCGCGCGTGTGGAGAGCCGAAGCAACGGTCGCGGCCGGCTCGCCGCGGTCAGCGACTATGCGGGGGCGCTCGCCATCACCGGGATCGGCGCCGGCCTGTTCTGGGCCACGCTCTGATCCCCCTGCCCTCGCCCGCTCAGACCCGGCCGCGGGTGGGGAAGCGCAGCGTGAGTTCGGTCCGGCCGTCGTGGTCCCACTCGGCGTTGCCGTCGAGCTGCCGGGTCAGAAGATCGATCAGCTTCAGCCCCAGCCCCGGCCGCGTGCCTGCCGGAATACCCGGCCCGTTGTCTGACATCGAGAGCGTCGCGTGATCGTCGTCGTGCTCGAGCCCGATCGAGACCAGACCCGGCCGGCCGTTCAGGGCGTATTTGAAGCTGTTGGTCAGGAACTCGTTCAGGATCAGGCCCACGGCCTGCGCCCGCGCGGTCGAGATTTCGACCTGGGCGATCTTCGTCTCGAGCTTGACCTCGGCCGCCGGCTCCGCCTGGAAGCTCAGGAGGCTGCTCGCGATCGCCATGAGGTACTGGCCGAGATCGGCGGCATCGGGGCGGGTCGGGTCGTGCAGCTGCTCGTGCACGGCGGTCAGCGCATGGATGCGATTGGCGACCTTTTGCAGCTGCTCGCGCGCTTGGAGGTCGGTAACCTCGCCGAGCTGCAGGCGGATCAGGCTCAAGAGCTGCTGGTTGTTGTTCTTGACCCGGTGCTGCAGCTCGCGCAACAGCAGGTCCTGCCTGGCGGCGAGCGCCGCGTTGGCCTCGAGCAACCGCGTCTGCTGGATCGCGAACGAGAGGATGTTGGCGTAGCCCTGGAGGAACTTGACGTCCTCCTCCGAGAACGTCCTGGGCTCCCGGCTGTCCGCCTCGAGGACGCCGAACACGTACTCCTTGTTCTTGACGATGACGTTCACGGCGCTCCGCACGCTGTGCTCGCGCAGCAGCTGCGGGATCCGAAACCGCTCCTCCTGGTCGAGATCGTTGGCGATGATCGGCCTGCCGGTCTGCAGGGCGTAGCCCGCGGGCGATTCCATATCCGCGCCGATCCTGACCGTGCCGACCACGCCCTCACCCCAGCCCGTGCCGGCGCGGACCAGAAGACGCCGCTCGTCCGGCAGGTACTCCAGGACCTTGACGTAGGCGACGTCCAGGCTCTTCGCGGCCTCGTGCGCTGCCTGCGAGAGCAGCTCGTCGAGATCCGCCCCCTCGGCGGCGCGCCGGCCGAACTCGGCGAGTCCGCCGGCCAGCATCGGCCGTCCCGGATCCTGCGATCCCGGCATGCCCCTACCCCCTCCATCTCCCGCCCTGGTCGATTCGTCAGCGGGTCCCAAGCTGCGCCCTCTTCTCACGATCGCCCCCGCTGCACAAGGGAGAGCGTCGGCTCCGGCAGGTCCATGCCGCGCGCGGCCATGACTTCGCGCAGCCGGTCGGGATAATCGGTGATGATGCCGTCGACCCCCATCTCGAGCAGCCGCGCCATATCGTCGCGCTCGTTCACGGTCCAGACGATCACGCCCAGGCCCAGCTCGTGCGCGCGCGCGAGCTCGTCTGCCCGCAGATCGCCGAACTCGGGCGACCAGACCCGGCAGCCCGCGGCCGCCACCAAATCCGGCACGCTGCCCCCGAAGTCGTCCACATCGAAGCCCGCCGTCCAGGGCGGGGCGCCGTGCCTGCCGCGCATCAGGTTGTCGAGCCAGCTCGACTCGACGGTCAGGCACACGGTCGGGATCTCCGGCGCGATCCTCTGCACCTCGCGCAGGGTCCGCCAGTCGAAGGACTGGATCGTGGTGCGGCCTTCGATGCCCTCGGCCCGGACCACGTCCACCACCGCCCGGGCGAAGTCCTCGGGCGCAGGCGTGAGCTCCGGCGCGGTCGGCGAGATCTTGGTCTCGAGGTTGAACCGGACCTCGTCGGCCCCGGACGCGCGGGTCAGTGCCACCACCTCCGCGAGCGTCGGGATGCGCGCCCCGTCGACCGGCTCCTGTTCGGGGAAGCGCGCCGCATAGCGGCTGCCCGGCCTGATCCGGCCGACGTCGTAGCGCTGCAGCTCCTCGAGCTCGAGCTCGTGCAGGGCGGGCCCCGTGCTCCGCAACCATGCGCCGTCCGGCCCGCGGGTGATGTCCGCATTGAGGCGGGGATCGTGGCTGACCACGACCACGCCGCCTTTGGTCACGCCGAGGTCCATCTCGAGCGTGTCGACGCCGATCTCGAGCGCCTTCGCGAAACCGGGCAGCGTGTTCTCCGGTGCCAGCCCGCGCGCGCCCCGGTGGCCCTGGAGATCGAAGGCGGCGGCGGGCGCAGCCAGCAGCGCCACGAAGGCCATAGCCGCCAAGGACTGTACCCGTTCCGCCATGGCTGCTTCCGTTGTGCTAGGATGGGCTCCCCAAAAGGCGCGATGCAGTGATGATCGACCCCTTGTTCCAGCCCTTCGAGGCCGCCGGCGTGACCGAGCTGGAGGCGTTCACCGATGCCGATGCCGCCGTCGAGCGCGTCACCAGGATCTACGACCGCGGCATCGCGATCGTCCGCGACGCCTTCACCCGCTTCACCGCCGGCGATCAGGACCAGGGCCTGCGCTCCGTCCAGGCCTTCTACCCCTTTCTCGGCATCACCGTCAGCCCGGAGTCGCTCTATCTCGATGCCCGGCTCTCCTATGGTGCCCTGCTCGACCCGGGCGTCTACGGGACGACGCTGACCCGGCCCCAGTTGTTCCGCGACTACTACCGCCGCCAGATCGGCCTCCTGCTCAAGCATCACCGGGTGCCCGTCGTGGTGGGCATCAGCGATCGTCGCATGCCGCTGCCTTTCGTCATCGAGGAAGCGACCGCGGACATTCGCCCGGACCGCATCCCCGCGTTGCAGGCGATCTTCCCGCTGCCCGACATGAGCCTGATCGACGATGCGATCGCGAACGGCACCTGGCGGCCGCCGGCCGGCACGCCCAAGCCGCTGGCGCTGTTCACCGCCGAGCGGGTCGACTACTCGCTCCAGCGCCTGCACCACTACACGGCGACCGACCCGGAACACTTCCAGCGCTTCGTCCTGCTGACCAACTACCAGCGCTACGTCGAGCACTTCGTCGCCTATGCCGAGCGCGAGATCGAGCAGGGCGAGACCTACCTCAGCTTCGTCGAGCCGGGCGATGTGGTCACGCCCAACCCGAAGCTCTCGGCCGAGGCCACTGGCGGCCTGCGGCCACGGCACTTGCCGCAGATGCCGGCCTATCACCTGACCCGGCCCGACCGCTCCGGCATCACCATGGTCAACATCGGCATCGGGCCGTCGAACGCCCGCACGATCACCGATCACCTCGCCGTGCTCCGTCCGCACTGCTGGCTGATGCTCGGGCACTGCGCCGGGCTGCGCCGCTCGCAGCAGCTGGGTGATTACGTCCTCGCGCACGGCTACGCCCGCGAGGACCACGTGCTCGATCAGGACCTGCCGCTCTTCGTCACGATTCCGCCGATCGCCGAGGTCCAGGTGGCGCTGCAGCAGGCCGTGGCCAACGTCACCGGGCTGCAGGGGCCGGACATGAAGACCCGGATGCGCACCGGCACCGTAGCCACCACCGACAACCGCAACTGGGAACTGCGCTACGACGAGCTGTTCGAGCGGCTGAACCAGCAGCGCGCGATCGCGGTCGACATGGAGAGCGCCACCATCGCCGCGAATGGGTTCCGCTTCCGCGTGCCCTACGGCACGCTGCTCTGCGTCTCCGACAAGCCGCTGCACGGCGAGCTCAAGCTGCGCGGCATGGCAAACGCCTTCTACCGCGAGCGCATCAACCAGCACCTGCAGATCGGGCTCGAGGCGATCCGGATCCTGCGCGACGAGGTCGGCCCCGACCAGCTGCACTCG
>CAZXYL010000501.1:0-7083 GCA_964644915.1 uncultured Geminicoccaceae bacterium | reverse complement strand
CGCAGCACGGGCGCGCTCGCGAAGCCCAAGGACCTGCAGCGGCTGCTGGATCGGGTGCACGGGCACGAGCTGGCCCCCATGATCAGCGGCTTCATCCTGCGCGCGCAGAGCCAGGCCACCTACAGCCCGGACAACATCGGCCATTTCGGCCTCAACCTGCCCCGCTACGCCCATTTCACCTCGCCGATCCGCCGCTATGCCGACCTGCTCGTGCATCGCGCGCTGATCCGCGCGCTCCGTCTCGGGGCGGGCGGGCTGGATGACGGGACCTCGAGCGACGACTTCCGCGAGATCGGCGGCTGGATCTCGCGCACCGAGCGCCGCGCGATGGAGGCGGAGCGCAATGCGCAGAATCGCTTCGTAGCGCTCTACATGGCGGCGGAGATCGGCGCCACTTTCGCCGCCAGCATCGCCAGCGTGCAGCGTTTCGGGCTCTTCGTGCAGCTCGACGACACCCTGGCGGAAGGTCTGATCCCGATCTCGACCCTCGGTCAGTGGTACGCCCACGATCCGGGCCATCACGCCTTGATCGGCGAGGAGACGGGCGAGATCATCGCCCTTGGCGATCGGGTCAAGGTCGAGCTGACGGAGGCGGATTCGCTCACCGGCCAGCTCACCTTCCGCCTGCTCGAGCACACCCCCGGCCCCGCGGCGCGCGCCGCCGCCCGGCAGGCACGGGGCCGCTCCGGGCGCCGCTTCCGCAAGCGTCCCGGCAGCCGCTGACCGGCCGCCCGCGCGCCCCGACGGCGCCGAAGCGGCTTGACAGGCCCCGGTCCCCACCTATGTTCGGAGCCTGTCGCCGAATGCCGAGGGGGTTTTCGCCATGGCCAAGCCGAGCACCGTGATGATCAAGCTGGTGAGCACGGCGGGGACGGGGACCTTCTACACGACGAAGAAGAACACCCGAAAGACCACCGACAAGCTCACGCTGCGCAAGTTCGACCCCAAGATTCGCAAGCACGTCGAATTCCGCGAGGCGAAAATCAAGTAGCCGCCGCAGCGCGGAGCGCAGGAGAAGGCCGCCTCGGGGCGGCCTTTTTGATTCCTTCGACTTGATGACGTTGGCCTTAACGGATTATTAAATCTATGCGTGAGAATCAGCCGAGGGTTTCGCGCTGACCGGCGACCAGGGGAGATCGCCCGAGATGATGTTGTCCCGCGCTGCGCAACGAGGCTGGGCCGCGTTCCCGGCCGCGATTCTGCTTGCCGCTGTCCTGGCGCCGAAAGGGACGGCCGTGGCCCAGGGCACGGCCGACACGCTGCTCGAGGCGACCCCCCTGATCCTCAAGGACGGTCGGATCGCCAACGTGTCGGTGCACGTGCTGCCGTTCCCGAAGGGGGACGCGCAGTTCGCGCCCGGGACCCAGGCCGGCCTCGCGCGGGTGCTGAGCGACGTCGCGACCGACTGCTTCCTGACCGCGCAGGTGATCGGCCACGTGACCCCGGAGGAGGTCGGCGAGAACGACACGCTGGGCGCGCATCGCCTGGCGAGATCGAGAGCGGACAGCGTGCAGACCTCGCTGATCGACGGCGGCCTGCCGGCGAAATCGATCGCGAGCGTGTGGGACTGGCAGTTCCTGGTGCGCGAAGCGCGCGCGACGCTCTGGGTATTCCGGCTGACCGAAGGCGAGGACTGCGAGGGCACCCCGCTCGGCGGGGGGGCGCCCGGGCTCGTGGCGGATGCCGCACCCGCGGTACCGGCCGAGCCGGCCCTGGCGGCCCGCGAGGCGGTGCCGCCAGTGCAGGCCGCGCAGGCCAGGACGCCGCCGGCGAGCTCGCCACCCGCGGGCTCGCCACCGCCAGCAGTCGCGCGCGCGGAGCCGGGACCCCGGCCCGAGCAGCCGGCGGCGGCGCCAGCCCCGAGCACGTCCGCTGCGCGCGCCACCGCGAGCGAGCGGGCGCCCAGCGAGCGTGCGCAGAGCGGGCAGGCGCAGAGCCAGCAGCAGGCGCAGAGCCAGCAGGCGCAGAGCGAGCAGGCGCGGAGCCAGCAAGCGCAGCCCGAACCCCGTGCGGTCGCGACCGTCCCGGCCGGGCCGGCGCGCAGGTCGACCGGCGTGCCGAGCGTGACCCAGCCGATTCCCGCCGTGAGCCGTGCCGCGCCTGCGAGCGAGCAGGCGGCGCGTCCGGCGGCGCAGGAATTGAGCACAACCGAGCAGGAGCTGGCCGCCATCCCGGTGCGCACCGCGCCACCGGACGACGGCGCTCCTGGCCCCCGGGTCGCGATCACCTTCGCCACCAACAGCAGCTATTTCCCTCCGGGCGCCGCCAAGGAGCTCGGGGCGCTCACCGGTGCCATGGAGCCGGGCAAGCGCTATCGGGTCCATCTGCTCGCGACCATCAGCACCTCCGACCGCGTGGTCGGGGCCAACTCGGCCGAGGAAGCCGCGCTCTACAACCGCTGGCTCGCCAAGCGGCGCCTGGAGCGAGTGCAGGAATGGTTCGAGGGCAACCTCGCGGGCAGGGAGATCGAGGTCGTCCCGGAGTTCCTCGCCAACGACGAGTCGCGTCGCGTGCTGGTGCGCGTGCTGCCCGCCGGGTGAGTTCGGCTTGACCCTGGCGCGTCCGTCCGGGGGCGCTATGCTCGGATCATGCCACCTGCGCTCGGCATCGACCTCGGCGGGACCAAGATCGAGATCATCGCGCTGGACGAGTCCGGCCGGCAGCTGCTGCGCCGGCGCCGGCCGACTCCGCGTCACGACTACGACGGCACGCTGGCCGCGATCCGGGAGCTCGTGCTCCAAGCAGAGGCGGAGCTCGGCGAGGCGGGCACGGTGGGCTTCGGCACCCCCGGCGCGATCTCACCGGCGAGCGGGCTGCTCAAGAACTCCAACTCCACCTGGCTCAACGGCAAGCCACTGGATCGGGCGCTCGCGGCCGTGCTCGAGCGGCCGATCGCGATCGCCAACGATGCCGACTGCTTCGCCCTTTCCGAGGCGACGGACGGTGCGGCCGCGGGCGCGTCCGTGGTGTTCGGCGTCATCCTCGGCACGGGCGTGGGTGGCGGCATCGTGGTCCGTGGCCGCGCGCTCGCCGGACCCAATGCGATCGCCGGGGAGTGGGGGCACAATCCCCTGCCCTGGCCCGGACCCGACGAGCTGCCCGGAGCCGAGTGCTACTGCGGGCTGAGGGGTTGTGTCGAGACCTGGCTGTCCGGTCCCGGGCTCGCGCGCGACGATCGGCTGAGGACCGGGATCGAGCGCGATCCGCCGGCCATCCTCGCCGCGGCGGCCGACGGGGACGCGGGCGCGGAGGCGGCGCTCAAACGCTACGAGGACCGGCTCGCCCGGGCGCTGGCGGCGGTGATCAACCTCCTCGATCCGGAGGCGATCGTGCTGGGCGGAGGCCTGTCGCGGCTCGCGCGCCTCTACGTCGCGGTGCCGGCGATCTGGGACCGCTACGTGTTCTCGGACACGGTGCGGACCCGCCTGCTGCCCCCGGCGCACGGCGATTCCTCCGGCGTGCGCGGCGCCGCCTGGCTCGGCCGGGATGCGGCGCGGCGCCGGGCCTAGCTAGCACTCGGGCGGCGTGAGGATCTCGATCCGCTCCAGGGTCGCCTGCAGACGGAAGTCGCCGTAGTCCAGAGCGAGGTCGCGCAGCACCCCGTTTTCGAGCAAAAGAAAGCTCGCCTCGAACCCGGGCAGGTCCTCGCGTCGCTCGATGTTGTAATAGGCCATGCTCACCGGCCAGGCCCGGTGCGCCGTATCGCCCGGCTGGTCCGCCGCCGGCTTGAGCATGCGGGGCTGGCCGATCACCGCGGTGATCTGCGTCAGCGCGTCGTACCCCCAGCCGTCGAAGACCTCGTGCGAGACGATGCGCTCGCCCTTGAGCGCCCCGGCCAGGACCTTCTCCAGATGCTGCGTGGGGAAGACCGTCCCCGGCGGCAGCCGGACCTCCTGCCGCTCGGGCTCGCTGAAGGTGGCGGTACCGCCGGTGCCGTTCTTGACCCACGCTTCACCGCGGTACTCCTCCTGGATCCGGCCGCCTTCGAAGCTGCGCACCGAGTAGCGCAGGCGCGACCCGTCGATCGCCTCCCAGCTGCTGAAGCTGACGTCGTGGCTGTAGCCGCCGCCGTCCTCCGTGGCCGCCATGAACCCGAGCCGCTGGCGCGAGAGCCAGCCGTCGCAGGCGAGCTGCCACTCGATCACGAGCCCGCCCTGCACCTCGAGCAACGGGCTGGCGCTGTGCGTGTCCGCGAGCGTCAGGCGATAGGCTGCGCGGTGCGGCTCGAGCGCCGCCGCAGGCAGCGAGCTGCACAGCGCGAACGCCGCCGCCGCGCCGAGCGCGAAGCCCCGTATCGGACCCATTCCCGGATTCCCTCCGATTCTCCCGCCGCGCATGGTGGCACGACGGCAACGCATGAGGTAGGAAAAACAACTCCACGCCCGGTCGGACGCAGCCCGATGAACCACAGCAGACCCGTCGTCTTCGTCACGAGGAAGCTGCCGGAAGCGGTCGAGGAGCGCCTGTCGCGCGATTACGACGCCCGGCTGAACCCGGACGATCGCGTCTACGGTCGCGACCAGCTGATCGACCACGCGCAGGATGCGGATGCGATCCTGACCTGCGCGACGGACCCGTGGCCCGCCGACATGATCGAACGCCTGCCGGAACGTCTGCGGGCGATCGCGACCTTCTCCGTGGGGTTCGAGCACATCGCCATGGAGGCGGCGCGCGGCCGCGGCATCGTGGTCACCAACACGCCCGACGTGCTGACCGAAGCCACGGCCGATATCGCCATGCTCTGCCTGCTCGGCGCCGGGCGCCGCGCGTTCGAGGGCGAGGCGCTGGTGCGCACCGGGCACTGGACCGGCTGGACGCCGACCCAGCTGCTCGGCCTCGAGCTCAACGGCGCCAGCCTCGGCATCGTCGGCATGGGCCGGATCGGTCGGGCGCTCGCGCGCCGGGCGCGGGGCTTCGGGATGCACATCCATTACTACAGCCGCAACCGGCTCCCGCCCGAGGTCGAGCAGGGTGCCATCCATTACGCCACCTTGGATTCGCTCCTGCCGCACGTCCGCTTCCTCTCGCTGCACTGCCCGGCGAGCCCACAGACGCATCATATGATGAACGAACGGACGATCGGTTTACTTCCGAGAGGATCGGTGCTCGTCAATACCGCCCGGGGGCCGCTGCTCGACGACGAGGCGGTGATCGCCGCGCTGAACAGCGGGCAGCTGTTCGCGGTCGGGCTCGATGTCTATACCGGCGAGCCCGACCTGCACCCCGGCTACATGACGCAGCGCCACTGCTTCCTGCTGCCCCACCTCGGCAGCGCCACGGTCGAGACGCGCAACGCCATGGGCTTTCGCTGTCTCGACAATCTCGATGCGATCTTCCGGGGCGAGCCGGCGCCGGACGCGCTCACCTAGGCCGGCGTGCCTGCCGCCGGCTGCTGCTGCGTGATGCAGTGGATCCCGCCGCCGCCGACCACGAGATCGCTCGCGTCGATCTGCACGATTTCCCGGTCGGGGAAGGCCGCGGCGAGCGCCTTGAACGCCGCCTGATCGGCATTGTCGTCGAACATCGGCACGATCACGGCGCCGTTGGCGGGATAGAAGTTGATGTAGGAGGCGGGGATGCGGCGGCCGTCGTTGCGAAAGCGGGCGGCCGGCTGGTCGATCTCGATCACCTCGAGCTCGCGCCCGGCGGCGTCCCGCTCGCCGCGCAGCCGCTCGATGTTCTCGCGCAGGATCTCGTGGTTGGCATCCTCCGCATCGCGCGAGCGCAGGGCCAGGACCGTGCCCGGGCGCACGAAGCAGGCGAGGTTGTCCACGTGCCCCCCGCTCGGGTCGTCGACAAGGCCGCGCTCGAGCCAGATCACCTTGTCCACGCCCAGATGGTCGCCCAGCACGCGGGCGACGTCGGCGCGGTCGAGCCCGGGATTGCGCCTGGCGTCCAGGACCGATTCCGCGCAGACCAGGCACGTCCCCTCCCCGTCGACATGGATCGCACCACCTTCGAGCACGATGGGCGCGGCGAAGCGTGGGATCTTGAGGCGCTCGCAGATCACCTCGGCCAGCTTCGCATCCGCCGCGTAGCTCGGGGCGACACCGCCGTAGCCGTTGAAGCGCCAGTCGATGCCGGCGAGAGCGCCCTTGGCGTCGCGCACGAAGGTCGGCGCGACATCGCGCATCCAGGAATCGTCGTGCTCGAGCGGCAGGACCGAGATGCCGCGGCCGCAGTGCAGGGACGCCTCGGCGGTGAGATCCGGGCGCGCGATCACCGTCACCGGCTCGAACTGGGCGATCGCCTTGGCGACCTCGGCGACGACGCGCCGGGCCGCGGGCATCCGCTCGCCCCAGAGCTCGGGGCGGCACGGCCAGGCCATCCAACAGCGCTCATGCGGCGCCCATTCGGGCGGCATGGCGAAACCTCGCGCACGCGGCGTCGTCAAACGATGCCTCCGCTGCATCACTCCCTGCGGCAAGAGGTACGGCAGCGTCTGGTCCGATGCAACCTCGGCGCAAGGCTGCGGCTTTCCGCTGGCTCTCCCCCGCCCTCCCCGCTATCGTCGGGGCGCGACCCTGGAGGGAGAAGGGCTTCTCGATGAGCGCGATCGAGGAACGTCTGCGCGAGCAGGGGCTGAGCCTGCCGCCGCCCGCGCGGCCGGCCGCCAACTACGTGCCCTACACCGTGAGCGGCAAGCTCCTGTTCGTCTCCGGGCAGCTGCCGATGCAGGGCGGCGGGGTCGCGGTCACCGGCCAGCTCGGGCGCGACGTCGGCCTCGACCAGGGCCAGGCCGCGGCGCGGCTGTGTGCGCTCAATCTGCTGGCGCAGGCCAAGGCGGCATGCGAGGGTGACCTGGAGAAGCTCGCCCGCTGCCTCAAGCTCGGCGGCTTCGTCAGCTGCGCGCCCGAGTTCACCGATCATCCCAAGGTCATCAACGGCGCCTCCGACCTGATCGCGAGCGTCATGGGGGAAGCGGGCCAGCATGCACGATTTGCGGTCGGTTGCGCGAGCCTGCCGCTCAATGCTGCAGTCGAGGTCGAGGCGATCTTTGAGCTCGCCTGAGCGCGCGCCCGCACCGGCCGGCGGCGTCGAGGTCAAGCTGGCCCAGGGCATCGGGCAGGTCGACGCGCGCGC
>CAZXYL010000500.1:0-5613 GCA_964644915.1 uncultured Geminicoccaceae bacterium | reverse complement strand
TGAGGACAGCACGATCGCCGAGATGAAAGCACAGCTCGATCTCGAGGGTGCCGTCGTCGTCGAGCTCCGCGGAACCCCGGCCGTTCACCTCGTCCATCTCGTCGAAGCCGGCAAACGTGAAGAAGACCACCCGGCGGCCATATTCGAGATCCATGCCGGCGTTGACCGCACCGAAGGCGAACTCGCCCTGGCCATCTTGGGCGAAGCTGATGGAGGCCGGCTCGACCAGGTCGAGATAGTCGCCGTCCCACAGGTCGGCCTCGATGATCCGCCAGCGACCGATCAGCTGGCAGTCGGCCGGCGCGCTCATGGCCGGCCCGCCATCAGCTTTGGCAGCGGTGACAAGTCGGCCGCATCGGCGATCTCCCCGACGGCTAGAAGCGGTCCTTGCGCCGCCGGATCTCGGCGAACACCTCGACGTCGGAAGCATCCTCCAGGCCCAGGGTCCTGCGGATCGCCGGATCGTGCGGACGCAGAAACGGGTTGGCCGCGCGCTCCTGGCCGAGCGTCGTGGGCACGGTCGGCTGCCCCGCCTTGCGCTGCCGCTCGACCTCCTCCGCACGGGCCCGCAGCGCCGGATTGTCCGGGTCGATGGAAAGCGCGAAGCGGGCGTTGGACTGGGTGTACTCGTGCCCACAGTAGACGATGGCATCATCGGGCAGCCGGGCGAGCTTGGACAGCGAGCGCCACATCTGCTCCGGCGTGCCCTCGAACAGCCGGCCGCAGCCGAGCGAGAACAGCGTGTCGGCGCAGAACAGCGCCTTCGCCTCGGAAAACCAGTAGCTGATGTGCCCGGAGGTGTGGCCGGGCGTCTCGAAGATCTCCGCCTGCGCCTGGCCGAGCTCGAAGCGGTCGCCCTCGACGAAGCCCTGATCAAGGCCCGGGATGCGCGCGGCGTCCTTCTTCGGCCCCGCGATCCGGCAGCCGGTGGCTTTCTTGAGCTCGAGATTGCCGCCGGTATGGTCGGCGTGGTGATGGGTCGAAAGGATCCAGTCCAGCTTCCAGCCCCTGGCCCGGAGCCGCTCCAGGACGGGCTCGGCGACCGCGGGGTCGACCACCCCCGTCACCCCCGCCCCGGGCTCGTGCACGAGATAGACGTAGTTGTCGCTCAACGCCGGGATCTGCTCGATCTCGAGCCGTGCCATCGCTCACCTCCTCGGTAAATCACACCCGCGTCGGTTCACAAACGCGCTCACCGCGCCTATGTCAAAGGCTGGTGCCTCGATCGGTGCCCGGTTGATTTCGGCCGATGGACTCGCCAGGACCATGCGCCCGGACGTCATCGAGCTGCAAGCGTTTTACGGCTCCCGACAGGGCCAGCTGGTGCGACGGCTCCTGCTGCGGCAGGTGCGCGCGCTGTGGCCGGACCTGACCGGCTGCCGCGTGCTCGGGCTGGGCTATGCCCTGCCGTTCCTGGGTCCCCTCGCGGACGGCGCCGAGCGGGTGTGCGCGATCATGCCGCAATCGCAGGGCGTGGTGCGCTGGCCGCCGGACCGGCCCAACATCGTCGCGCTCGCCGCCGACGACGGCCTGCCGCTCGCCGACCGCAGCATCGACCGTGTCCTGATGGTGCACGCCCTCGAAACCGCCGAGCCGGTGCGCCCGCTCCTGCGCGAGATCTGGCGCGTGCTCGCCGACGGCGGCGAGGCGGTGATCATCGTGCCCAATCGGCGGGGGCTGTGGTGCCTGAGCGAGTCGACGCCCTTCGGCTCCGGTCGCCCCTACAGCTCGAGCCAGCTCAAGTCCCTGCTCCGCAGCAACCTGTTCACGCCCAAGCGCACCGCGGCGGCGCTGTTCGTGCCGCCCAGCCGGTGGCGCGTCGTGCTGCGGACGGCCACCGCGTGGGAGCGCGTCGGCTTGCGCTGGGTCCGGCATTTCGCGGGCGTGGTGCTGATGGTGGCGGAGAAGCAGATCTACGCCGCCCCGGTGGAGCATGCGGTCAAACGGCGTCGAGCGCCGGCGTACGCCGTTCTGCCGCGCGGGCTCGCGGCCGCCGAGCGCGTCTGCCAGGGGCCCGCAGGCCGCCCTCCCCCTCGGCCGGACGGCTCAGCACGAACAGCGCCTGCTCGCTGAGCAGGTTGTCGAGCAGCCGGTTGCCCGCCAGGCGGCTGACGGTGCCCTTTGCCGTCAGGCACATCCGCTGCTCGATGACGACGCCCAGCTGAGCGCACAGCTGCTCGAAATCCTCGAGCGTGCAGGGATGGATGTAGGAGCTGCTGTACCAGGGCTCGGGCAGGCAGCGCGCCGTAGGCATCCGCCCGCGCAGCATCAGGTGCCAGCGCGCCCGCCAGTGCGCGTAGTTGGTGAACGAGACGATGCCGTGGCGGCCGATGCGCAGCATGTTCTCGAGCACCGCGCGCGGCCGGTGCATCGCCTGGATGGTCTGGCTGAGGATCACGTAATCGAACGAGCCGGCCGGGTAGATGGCGAGATCCGTGTCCGCGTCGCCCTGGACCACGGCCAGGCCCTGGCTCACGCATTCGTGCACGCCCGCCTGGCTGAGCTCGATGCCGCGCGCGTCGACCTCCTTGGTTCGCGCGAGATGGGCGAGCAGCGCGCCGTCGCCGCAGCCGACGTCGAGCACGCGCGTGCCCGGCTCCACCAGATCCGCGATCAGCCGCAGATCGTGGCGCAGCCCGTCGACGCGGCCGGGCAGCTGCGCGGCGCCGTTCACCGCAGCCCGCACTGCAATGCCGCCCCGTCGAGGAAGCCCGAGAGCACGCGATGGAACTCCGGCTCGTCCAGGAGGAAGGCGTCATGGCCGCGGTCGGTCTGGATCTCGCAGAACGAGACGTTGGCCGCGACCGCGGTCAGCGCGCGGACCAGCTCCCGGCTCTCGGGCGTGGGGAACAGCCAGTCCGAGCTGAAGGAGATGACGCAGAAGCGGCTCGGGCAGCCGCGGAACGCGTTCGCGAGCACGCCGCCGTGCTGGGCGGCGAGGTCGAAGTAGTCCATCGCGCGGGTGATGTAGAGGTAGGAGTTGGCATCGAAGCGGTCGACGAAGCTGATCCCCTGATGGCGCAGGTAGCTCTCGACCTGGAAATCGGCATCGAAGCCATAGGTGATCCCGGTGCGATCCTGCAGCGCGCGGCCGAACTTGCGGTGCAAAGCGCCTTCGCTGAGATAGGTGATATGCGCCGCCATGCGCGCGACCGAGAGCCCCCGCGTCGGCCGCCGCCCGGTGAGCAGGTAGTTGCCGCCCTGCCAGTCCGGATCGGCCATGATCGCCTGGCGCCCGACCTCGTGGAAGGCGATGTTCTGGGCCGAGTGCCGGGCCGAGGTCGCGACCGGCACCGCACTGAACACCCGATCGGGGTAGCGCGCCGCCCACTCCAGCACCTGCATGCCGCCCATCGAGCCGCCGATGACGCAGAACAGCCGCTCGATCCCGAGGTGGTCGAGCAGCATCGCCTGCACCCGGACCATGTCGCCGATGGTGATCACCGGGAAGCTCAGGCCGTAGGGCTGGCCGGTCTCCGGGTTGCGGTCCACCGGCCCCGTGGTGCCCATGCAGCCGCCCAGCACGTTGGCGCACAGGATGAAGTAGCGGTCGGTGTCGAGCGGCCGCCCGGGGCCGATCAGCAGCTCCCACCAGCCCTCTTTGCCGGTGATCGGGTGCGTCTCGCCCGCGAACTGATCGCCGGTCAGCGCGTGGACCACCAGGATGGTGTTGCTGCGCGCCGCGTTGAGCCGGCCGTAGGTCTGGTACGCCACGGTGATCGGGCCCAGCTGCGCGCCGGAATCCAGCCGCAGCGGCGCCGTGACCGCCAGCCGCACGCGCTGCCCGGGCAGGCGCGCGCGTTCCAGATCCGCGACGGACAAGAGCTGGCTGTCAGGCATGGCGATGGTGCGGGTCGGGCGAGCGGGTCATGAGCGGTGGCCTAGTTGGTCCGCCGGCAACCGGAAAGTCAATGCCGACTTTACTTCCCGGCCCTGCCGGGACTACTCTGGGCGCGATTTGAGCGCTCATTCGTGTGCTTAGATGCAAGCGGTGGCCCCACCTCTGGACGATCTGCGCGCCGAAATCGACCGCATCGACGAGGCAATGCTCGAATTGCTGGTCGAGCGGAGTGACGTGGTGCGCCGGATCGGCGAGATCAAAGGCGATCGGCGCAACGGCCGCCTCGCGCTCCGTCCCGGGCGCGAGGCGCAGGTGCTGCGCCAGCTGATCGCCGGCGCCGGCGCGCGCTTCCCGCACGCCGTGCTGGTGCGCATGTGGCGCGAGCTGATCGCCGCCCAGACCCGGCTGCAGACGCCGCTCACGGTCGCCGTCTACGCCCGGCGCGACGGCTTCGCCATCTGGGATCTCGCCCGCGATCACTTCGGCTCGCTCACGCCCATGACCCGGGTCGACAGCGCGAGCCAGGCGATCCGCGCCGCCGCCAACGGCAGCGCCACGGTGGCCGTGCTGCCGCTGCCCGGCGAGGACGACGCCTGGTGGCCGAGCCTGATCTCGACCGCCGAGGACCGGCTGCGGATCTTCGCGCGCCTGCCGTTCCTGAGCGGCCGCCCGGCCGACGGCGAGCAGGCGAGCGCGTTCGCGCTCGGGCGGGTCGAGCTCGAGCCGAGCGGCGACGATTCGACCCTGCTCGTGATCGAGGCCGAGCCCGACGTCTCGCGCGGCCGGCTGCGCGATCTGCTGCTCGCGGCCGATCTCGCCCCGGTCTGGGTCGCGGTCCGGCGCCTGCCCACCGAGCCGCAGGTGCTGCATCTGGTCGAGGTCACGAGCTTCGTGGTCGACGGCGACGAGCGCATCGGGCAGGTGCTCAGGACCTCGCGCAGCGAGGTCTTGCGCATCGTGCCGCTCGGTGGCTACCCTCGGCCCATGACGCCCGCGAGCGCGCCCTGAACGGGCCGCCGGGCCCGGCCCCCACCCCAGCCACGCACGAGGCTCGCTCGCCGATGGCCCTCATCCGGCCGCGTCCCGGCATCCTGGAGATCGCACCCTACGTCGGCGGCAAGGCCGAGATCGAAGGGGCCGCCCGGGTGATCAAGCTCTCGGCCAACGAATCCGCGCTCGGCCCCAGCCCGCGCGCGGTGGCCGCGGTGCGGGACGCGGCCGGCGTCATGCACCGCTACCCGGATGGCGAATCGGTCGAGCTGCGCCGGGCGATCGGGCGGCGGTTCGAGCTCGATCCGGCGCGCATCGTCTGCGGCGCGGGCTCGGACGAGCTGATCCAGCTGCTCATGCGCGCCTACGCCGGCCCCGGCGATGAGGTCCTCCACAGCGCGCACGGCTTCCTCATGTACAGGCTCTCCGCCCTCGGCGTCGGCGCGGTGCCGGTGGCGGCGGCGGAACGCGAGCTCACCGCCGACGTCGACGCCCTGCTCGCGCGCGTGACCACCCGCACCCGCATGGTCTTCCTCGCCAACCCCAACAATCCGACCGGCAGCTATCTCGACGTCGAGGAGCTCGAGCGGCTGCACGCCGGCCTGCCCGAGGACGTGCTCCTGGTGATCGATGCCGCCTACGCCGAGTACGTGCGCCGCAACGACTACACCAGCGGGCTGGAGCTCGTGGATCGGGCGCAGAACGTCGTCATGACCCGCACCTTCTCGAAGCTGTTCGGGCTCGCGGCGCTGCGCCTCGGCTGGGTCTACGCGCAAGCGCCG
>CAZXYL010000499.1:0-2289 GCA_964644915.1 uncultured Geminicoccaceae bacterium | reverse complement strand
GGCGTGCCGGTGGCCGGCACGATGGCGCACAGTTTCGTGCAGGCGTGCGAGAGCGAGCTGGAGGCGTTCCGCGCCTTCACGGCGCTCTACCCCGAGACGACCCTGCTGGTCGACACCTACGATACCCTCGAGGGTATCCGGCATGTCATCGCGCTGGCACGGGAGCTGGGTGACGCTTTCAAGGTCCGCGCCGTCCGGTTGGATTCCGGCGATCTCGTCGAGCTGGCATCGAAGGCGCGCGCCATGCTCGATGACGCCGGGCTGCACCGGGTGGAGATCTTCGCGAGCGGCAGCCTGGACGAGGATGCGATCGCCGAGATCGTGGCCGAGGAAGCGCCCATCACCGGCTTCGGGGTCGGGACGTCGATGGGGGTCTCGCAGGATGCGCCCGGCCTGGACATCGCGTACAAGCTGTGCGCGTACGCCGGGCGCGGTCGGCTGAAGCTTTCGACGGGGAAACCGGTGCTGCCGGGCCGAAAGCAGGTCTTCCGGGTCGAGGAGAACGGTCGGGCGGTCGGCGACGTCATCACCCGGGCCGAGGAGACCCTTCCCGGGCGGCCGCTGCTCCGCCCGGTCATGCAGGGTGGCCGCCGCCTGCCCGAGGGCACCGTCGACCTTTTTGCAGCCCGGGCCCACGCGCAGGAGGAGATCGCCCGCCTGCCCCCGCACATCCGCGCGATCCAGCCGGCCGAGCCGCGCTATCCGGTCGAGGTCAGCGGGGCGTTGAGGGCCTATCAGAACGAGGTCGCGCGGGATGTCGTGGCCGCCGATGCCTGAGCGGCGGCCCGCGCTCGAGGAATGGTCGTCGATCTGGTCCGGCGGCCCGCCGTTGACCATCTGATCGAGGGATCCTGCAAGGGGTGCTCGCATGTTCATGCGCGAGGTGCTGTTCGGGGATCGCAGCGAGGCGGGGCGGAAGCTGGCCGAGCGGCTGATGCCTCTGGCCGGAGAGCGCCCGGTCGTGCTCGCGCTGCCGCGTGGCGGCGTCCCGGTCGCCTTCGAGATCGCCAAGGCCCTCGGGGCGCCGCTCGACCTGGTGCTGGTGCGCAAAATCGGGTCGCCGTTCCAGCCGGAGCTCGCCATCGGCGCCGTGGTGGACGGCAGCCGTGCCGAAACGGTCCTCAACGAGGAGATCGTCGGCGAGTTGCAGATCCCCGAGACCTATATCGCACAGGAGAGCGCCCGCCAGCTGAAGGAGATCGAACGCCGCCGCGAGCTCTATCTCGCCGGCCGCGCCCGCGTGCCGGTGGACGGGCGGACCGCGATCGTGGTGGACGACGGCATCGCCACCGGGGCCACCATGGAGGCGGCGCTCCGCGCCACGCGCCGCGCCCACCCCAAGCGCCTCGTGCTGGCGACGCCTGTGGCACCACCGGACACGATCGAGCGACTGCGGCCCGAGGTGGACGAGGTGGTCTGTCTGGCGACTCCTCGCTGGTTCGCGGCGATCGGGGCGTTCTACCAGGACTTCCGGCAGCTGAGCGATGAGGAGGTCGTCGATCTGCTCCGACGGGCGCGCTTGGAAGGGGAGCCTGGCGCGGCGCCGGCGAACGGATCGTGACCCGCGCCCCCGCGGCACGGGGCCGTCGAGGTTTCGCCTTACCGGTGGGGCGCGATACGGTATAGTGCGCGCGAACGGACCTGGCACAGGCGATCGGGATGGCGACGAACACGGTGAGCATCGGGATTCTGGGCGCGACCGGCTACACCGGGATCGAGCTCCTGCGCCTGCTCCACGATCATCCATCCGCGCGCATCGCGTGCCTGACCTCCGAGCGCTACGCCGGCCAGCCGATCGAGGCGGTCTTCCCGCACCTCGGCGGGCGTGACCTGCCGAAGCTCGCCAAGGTCGGCGACCATGATCTCGGCGCGCTCGACGTCGTCTTCGGCTGCCTGCCGCACGGGACCACCCAGGACGTCATCCGTGAGCTGCCGCGCGGGCCCAGGGTGATCGACCTCTCGGCCGATTTCCGCCTGCGCGACCCCGAGGTCTACGAGCGCGTCTACGGCCAGCCGCATCGGGCCATGGAGCGCCAGAAGGACGCCGTCTACGGCCTCACCGAGGTCGCGCGGGCGGCGATCCGCGGGAGCGATCTGGTCGCCAACCCGGGCTGCTATCCCACGACCTGCCAGCTGCCGCTGTGGCCCTTGCTCGAGGAGGGGCTGATCGAGGGGGACGCCATCATCATCGATGCCAAATCGGGCGTGACCGGCGCCGGGCGCGCGGCCAAGGAGGCGTCGCTCCACGCCGAGGTGAGCGAGGGCATCCACGCCTATGGCGTCTCCACC
>CAZXYL010000498.1:0-7626 GCA_964644915.1 uncultured Geminicoccaceae bacterium | reverse complement strand
CTGCCGTCCTTGCGCGTGCCGACCGCAGCCGCCACCCGCATCGCGCCGCTCTCGACCCGCACCGGCTGCGAGACGGTGAGGTCGAGCCGGTCGCGCCGGGCGAGGACGTCCTTGACGCCGACGCCCGCGCCGAACGAGGTCGTGGTGACCGTGCCGATCTCGTCGATCAGCGCGGAGGAGACGCCGCTGCCGTCGGTCCAGCCGAGGCTCGCGTGGCCGTAGACCTCGACCCGCTCGCCGAGCGGCAGGACACCCGAGAGCCCGACGAACTGCGTCGCGGCATCACCCTTCATCTCGAACGCGCCGCGCGCGGAGGCGCCGAGCACACCGTTCTCCTCGTGGACCACGCCGATCTGCGCGCTGAGATGCGCACCGCTCTCCCAGTGGCGGCGCAGCTCGGCGACGTAGCCGCTGCGCTCGCCCGCGCCATGGCGGGGATGGCTGGAGCCGTCCTGGAGCGTGAGGCCGACGCGCAGCTCGAGATCGTCCGCGACCTCGTGCCCGAGCACGAAGCCGTCGCCGTCGGCGACCAGCGCGAGGAACGGCGAGCCGAACGCGTCGTGGCGCAGCAGCCCGGTGATCGCCTCGCCCCGGCTCGCCGTCAGGCCGAAGTAGCCGCCGATCCCGAAGCCTCTGGTGAGCGCGTAGCTGGTGGTCTCCGAGACGCTGTCGGTGAGCGCGAAACGCTCGATCTGCAGCTCGCCGCCCTGATCGCCGAAGTGGGTCCCGAACGGCGCCTGGCCGAAGGCGAGCCTGGTCTGCGCCTCGCCGTCCCGGGCGCCGAACGGGTGCGCCTCGGGGGCCGGCCCCGCCCAGTCCTCGGCCCGGACCTTGCCCTCGTCCGGGCGCACGAGGCGGGTGAGGTCGAGCGCGAAATCGCGGCCGTAATCGTCGATCACGATCGCGTTCGCGAGCAGGCGGCTGGAGGCGAGCGTGCGGCCGAACGCGCCGCCGGTGCGCAGCTCCGCGCCCGTGATCACCTGGCCGCCTCCGCCGACGTCATCACCGCTCGGCAGGCGCGCGGCCCCGACCGGGGCGAAAGCGCCGGCGACGTTCAAGAGGCCATGGCCGTAGATGGCATCCACGCCGGGCGCGCCGAGATCGATCGCGGTGCCGAGCAGGATCTCGACCACCTGCGGAGCGCGCAGCCACGGCCATGCGGACAGGATGCCCGCGGCGGCGCCGGAGACGTGCGGTGCCGCGAACGAGGTGCCGTTCGCCAGATCATAGGAGTAGCCGGGCGCCGCTACCGCGATGTCGACGCCCGGCGCCACGAGATAGAAGTGCTTCGCGTTGCCGGCGCGGGCGCTGAACTCGGCGATGCCACCGCTGGGGTCCAGGGCGCCGACCACGATGCCGTGGCCCTGCATCCACCGCGCCCTGGAGTTGCGACCGGGGAAGTGCGGGTTCTTGGTCGGCGTGTTGCCGGCCGCGAACACCAGCACGGTGCCGGCCATTCGCGCGCTCTTGAGCGCTTGCTTCAGTCCCTCCGAGGTCGGGCTCGGCCCGCCGAGACTGTAGTTGATCACCCGCGCGCCACGCGCGACCGCGTAGTCGGTTGCGAAGGCGATGCCGTCGTAGGCGAAGCTGCAAAGCGGCGTGCAGCTGCCCTCGACGTCGGCGCGGATGCCCAGGATCACCGATTCCGGCGCGACGCCGTGGATGCCGTAGCCGTCCAGGTTGCCGCCGATCACGCTGGCCACATTGGTGCCGTGCGAGTTCGGCCCGAGCAGCGAGCGACCGTAGATGTCGATGCTGTCCCGATGCAGGGCGCCCTGAAGCTCCGGATGGTTCGGATCGAAGCCGGAGTCGATGACGCCGACGACGACGCCGCGCCCGGTGGCGCCGGCGGCCAGGGCTCTCGACGTGCCGATCGCGGCATGGCCCCAGTTGTTGAAGTATTCCTCGGTCTCGAAGAAAGCCGGCGCATACCACTGCAGGGTCGCGTCCTCGGCCGGAGTGGCCGCCGGCGTGCCCGCCAGCGCGGTCGTGCCGCCGAGCGCCATCGCCAGGGTGGCGAGCGTGCGACGGGCGAAGCTCCTGAACATCGTCTTGCCTCCTCGATGGGGTTGGAGGCGGCAGGATGTTCAGGAGCTCAGGCTGGCGCTGTGACCATGCGCACAGAGGGCGGCGGGTGGCACGGGACCCGCCGAGCCGCATCACCGGAGCGGATTGCCCCGTCGTGGATCTCTCTCAGCTCGTCCTTGGAGATGACGCGCGGCGCGTCCACCCCCCGGGCGGGGGAGGTCAGTTGCCGAACAGGCCCTTGAACAGCTGCCGCGCGGCGTCCTCGGGCCGCTGCTGCTGTTGCGGTGGCGGCTCCTGGTCCTGGGTCGGCTGCTGCTCCGCCGGCGCGGGCTGCCCAGCGGCTTCTCCGTCGCTCCCGCTGCCGCCGAGCAGGCCCCGCAAGAGCCCCTGCGCGCCGCCCTCCTCGAACTGGCGCACCAGGGTCTCGGTGCCGCCGGGCTGCTGCAGCTGCTCGAGCAGCCTCTGCTTGCCCTCCTGGGTGTCGACCTGGTCGAGCGCCTCTCGCAGCGCCTCCTTCGAGCCGCCCAGCCGCTCGATCTGCTGCTCCACCTGCTCGCGCAGCGCCTGCGGGTCGCGGATCGCGGCCTCGAGCACGCCCGACAGGTCCGGGCGGTAGCTGAGGTCGTGCCACGGTCCCTCGATCACCACCGGCACCAGGATGCCGGCCACGTCCGCGCGCCCGCCCTGGCCCTCGAGCGTGGCCGCGGCCCTGGGCTCGATCCGATAGTCGAGCGTGCGCGCCGGCAGATCCACCCGGCCGCTGCCGTTCAGGCGCAGCGCCGGCGCCAGGAGGCGCATGTCGTCGTTGACGAGGCGGCCATTCTCGATCCGGAAGCTGCCCGAGAGCTCGGCGAAGTCCGTCTTGCGCGCCTCGGCGGCCGTCCGGTCGAGGAAGGCCGCGGTGACGTTGCGCACCATGGCGGCGAGATTGATGCCGACGATGGCGCCGTCCTCGAAGGCCGCGCGCCCGCTGCCGTTCAGGTTCTCCACCAGCTGCCGCTCGGTGAGGCCGCGCGTGCTCGCCGCGAGCTCGAAGCTGGCTGTGCCCTCCAGCCGCTCGAACTCGGCCGCATCCGAAAGGAACGGCAGCGCGGAGAGCCCGCTCAGCTGGAAGCGCTGCTCGATAACGGGCGCGCCATCGGCGACCGAGACGGCGAGCGACCCGTTGCCCTCGCCGTCGTAGAGATTCATCCGCGTGAGGTCGGCCGTGAAGGTCTGGCCCTGCAGGCCGAGCGCGAGCTCACTCGGGCCGAGCGTGATGTCACGGTACTGCAGCCCGTCGACCGTGAGCTGGAAATCCAGCTCGAAGCCGCCCAGCGGCGGCAGTGCGATCGGCTCGTCCGACCAGTCCGGCGGCGCCGCGTCGCCCGCCCCGTCGCCGCCCGCCGTATCGGGAACAGGCACCGGCTCCGGCGCCTCGGGCGGCAGATAGGGATTGAGATCCAGTGTGCCGGCATCCAGGCGGCCGCTCACGCGCGGCACGGCACCGGCCAGATCGACCGCAACCTCGCCGCGGCTCTCGATCCGGTCGAGGGTGATCGCGGCGTCCCGGAACGCGATCCGTTCCGGCGCCGCCTCGAGCCGGCCGGCGATCTGGAGCGTCTGCAGACCCTCGCCCGGCGCATCGAGCGGCTCGGCCAGCCAGGCCGCGAGGTCCCGGATCGAGCCGACGGCCAGCTCCACAGCACCATCCAGGCTGCCGCCGGCTGCACCAGTGACCTCGCCGTCGAAGGCGAGCTCGACCTGGGGGCCGTTCACGCCGGCCGAAAGCCGCGACGCACCCTGCTGGACCAGGGCGAGCGGCGTCTCGAGCCGCAGCTGGACCGCCACGGGCTCGCCCTTGTACCGGAATGAGCCGGTCGCAGCGAAGGGACTGCGCATGTCCTCGAGCTCCAGGCGCATGTCGAGCGCCTCGAGCCGTTCGCTGGCGCCATTGGTCGCATCCTCGAAGGTCAGCGTGCCGCCTTCGATGCGGATGTCGCCGAGCCGGACGTCGCTGAGCGGGATCATCGGCCCGGCCCCGTCCGCCGGCTGCGTTCCCTCCTCGACGCCGGCGGCGTCCTCCGGCGGGGGCACCCCGAATTCCCAGTTGGGGCGGCCGTCCGGGCTCACCTCGAGATGGATCACGGGCCGGATCAGAACGAAGCGGTCGACCTCGAACGAGCCCCGGATCAGCGGCCAGATCTTGAGTTCGGCCTGCAGGATCTCGAGCTCCACCATGTTCGCCTGGGCAGCCCCCGGGGCGTTGGCGAAGCGCGCCCGCTCGACCTCGATCGCGAGGCGCGGGAAGATCGAGAACTGGACCGGGCCGTCGATGGTGAGCGTGCGGCCGGTGGCGCGCTGGACCTGCGCCTCGAGCTGGCGCTGATAGGTTTCGGTCGGGATGACGAACGGCAGCGCCACGAGCGCGCCGATCAGGATCACGACCAGCGCGAAGACGAAGAGAAAGAACTTCCTCATGTCTGCTCCGTGCAGCCCGCGACGGACGCTCCCGCACGCGAGCTCTCGCCTATCAGGTGAGGGCGCCGAAAACCCGCCGCAAGAGTTCGGTCGTCCGCGCCGCCGGATTTTCCCGGATCGCCGTCTCCTCCTGCGCCAGGAAGGCGAAAAGGACGTCCATGGAGCGGTCGAGCACGTGCCCCGTGAGGTCGGCCCGGAGATCTGGAAGGAACGGCAGGCCGGCAGCCTGTTGTACGAGCGTGTCGTACAACTGGATCGCACCCGCTTCCCCCAGCGCGTCCTGCACGATCGGGCGCATGCGCACGGCGAGCTCGGATCGCGTCGTGCGCTCGAGATAGCGCGTGGCGGCGTCGTCCGGCCCTCGCCAGATCGCGATCACGTCGTCGAAGGTGAGGCTCGAGATCGCCTGCCAGAACAGATCCCGGGCGACCGGCATGGCCTGCTCCGCGCCCCGGTTCAGCTGTCGCTCCAGATCGTCGAGCAGCCCGGCCATGCCGACCGGGCGGAGCGCGTCCTGAGCATCGGCGAGCGGCTGCGGCAGCGGGATGCGGATGCGGGGATTGGCCCAGAACGCATCCTGCCGCCCGAGATCGGCAACCGCCCGGCCGGTGCCGACCCGCAGCGCCTCCCGCAGGCCGGATGCGATCTCGGACTGGCTCAGACCGGAAGGCGAGCTGAGGATGCCTTCCAGCGCCTCGTTCAGGCCGCCCATGCGCATGCCGCCGCGCTCGGCGCAGCCCGCGAGAACGGCCAGGACGAGCGCCGCCAGGAGCGCACGCACGAGGGCGGCAGGAGGGCTGGCTCTATCTGGCGAGGGAGATCTCCACCCGGCGGTTCTCGGCGCGGATCGGGCTGAACTGCACCCCGCCGCGGCCCTCCACGTTGAGCGTCCTGGCCGGAATCCCGGCGGCGACCAGCTCGTCCGCCACCGCCCGCGCCCGGGCCTGCGAGATCTCCATATTGTTCGCCGGAGCACCGGCGGGATCGGCGTAACCGACCACGTCGATGCGCGCGGGACCGGCGAGCTCGGCCCTGCGTACCGCGGCGCGGATCACCGCCAGACCCTCCTGATCGAGCTCCGCGCTGGCATCGCGGAACAGCACGACGAAGGGCGCCGGCGGCACCATCGCGGTCTCGACCTGGTCCAGCGCGACCAGGAACGCCTCCTCGCAGCCCGTGGCCTCCGCGACGTCCGGCCCTGCCTCGAGCTGCTCCAGCCAGCAGTCGAAATTGACCTGCGCCATCGCGGCGTCGCCGGGCGCCGCCTCGCGGCCGCGGGCTTCGAGCAGGGTCACCAGCCGCCTGCGGTGCTCGAGCGCCTCGGCACGCGCCTCCGGCGCGAGCCCTTCCCGGCTGGCGACGCGGTCCGGCGGGACGATGTCGCCGATCATCGCCGACCTCGCCTTGCCGTGGAAGTGGAAGAAGTCGAGGGCATCGAACTCGTCGCGCTGCGCGCCCGCCAGCCGCACGTAGCCCTGCTTGGCCTCCTCGTTGAAGGGGATGCCCAGCGCGGGCGTCTTCTCCGGCGGCAGGGCCGTGCAGGCGGCGAGCGCCATGAGGGTGCCTCCGATCACGAACAGCTGGCTCATGGGACGCATGGCGATCCTCTCACGGCTGGGCGCCGGGCGCGCTTTCGGCGGCATCGTCCGCCGTCTGCCGGCGCTCTTCTCATGTCTCGCAGGCATAAAGCCGCCGCGCAAAAACGCAACCGTTACGTGTTATGTCCGGCGGGACGCGGCGTCGGCTCCAGCTCGCCGGCCTGCCGCAGCAGCTTCTTCATGACGGTCGGCAGTGCCAGGCTGTGCAGCTGGCCCGGGCGGCACCAGAGACCGGCGCCCGGCGTTTCGGTCCGGCCTTCGGCCAGCGCCAGCTCGAGCACGAAATGCGTGAACACGTGGCGCACCGGCGTCGGATCGATGCGCCAACTTGCGTCCTGCGGCGCGTGTTCGAGCGCCCGGTCGAGCTCGAGTGGGCGCTCCGACCAGGGGGTTGAGGGCAGCTCGTGCAGGCCGCCGAGCAGGCCCGCCTCGGGGCGGCGCCGGAAGAGGATCGCGCCGTCCGACCGGCGGAGCAAAAAGGCGAGCCCGCGCCGAAGCGGCCGCGCGCGCTTGGGCGCCTGGCGCGGCAGGCTCTCCGCGATGCCCAGCCGATGCGCGCGGCAGAACGCCTGCCAGGGGCAGATCCCGCATTTGGGCCGCCGCGGGCGGCAGATCAGGGCGCCGAGATCCATCAGCGCCTGCGCGACGTCTCCGGGCCGATCGCCGGACCCGAGGCTTGCGGCGCCGACGCGCAACGCCCTCCCTGCGGCCGGCAGCGGCGTCTCGATGCCGAACAGGCGGGCCAGTACCCGCTGCACGTTGCCGTCCAACGGCACGGCGGGCTGGCCGTACGCGATGGCGCGGATCGCGGCCGCCGTGTAGGGGCCGATGCCGGGCAGCGCCAGGAGCTCGGTCTCCGCGCCCGGGATCACGCCGCCGTGGCGCCGCGCCACGGTGCGCGCGCACTCGTGCAGCGACCGTGCGCGGCGGTAATAGCCCAGACCCTGCCATGCGTGCAGGACGGCCTCGACCGGCGCGTCCGCCAGCGTGTCCAGCGTCGGGAAACGGCGCAGGAATGCGTCGAAACGGCGCATGACGGTGGCCGCCGTGGTCTGCTGCAGCATGATCTCGCTGAGCAGCACGTGGTAGGGGTCGGCCGTCCGCCCCGGCGCCGCCCGCCAGGGCAGCTCGCGCCGGGCGGCATCGTACCAGGCGAGCAGGGCCGGGAGCAGCACCCCGGCCGGTGGAACGGGCAGGTCGGTCACGGCGTTGTCACGAGCGGCGTTCAACTTACCTTATGATTGTGCCCCGCAATCGGCGGGTCGGAAACCGGTGGCCGCTAGGTCTCGGGCATGGGTCGCAAGAAAAAGCAGCGACGAGAGATTCCTTCGCAGGACGTGCGCCGCGGCGGCGGCCTCAAGCGCCTGCCGGAGATGCTGACCCGGCTGCTCGACCCGGCGGCCCGGCGGCGCGGCATCGCGAGCGCCGGCCTGCTCACCGAGTGGCCTGCGATCGTGGGGCCGAACCTCGCGGCGCGCTGCCAGCCGATCAAGCTCGGCCGCGATCGCGGCGGCCCCGGCGGCGTGCTGCAGCTGCGGGT
>CAZXYL010000497.1:0-3894 GCA_964644915.1 uncultured Geminicoccaceae bacterium | reverse complement strand
AGGATCGGCCCGAGATCGACGATGGTGACATCGGCGCCGAGCCGCCGGTGCGCCTGGCCGAGCTCGCAGCCGATCGGGCCGCCGCCGATCACGATCAGATGCGCGGGCGCCGCCCGGTTCTCGAAGATCGTCTCGTTGGTGTCGTAAGGCACGTCGCCCAGCCCCGGGATCGGTGGGATCATGGGCGCGCTGCCGGTGGCGATCACGAAGCGGCGCGCCTTGACCCGGACGTCGCCCGCCTCCAGCTCGTCGGCGCCGGTGAATGCCGCGCGCGCGCGGATCACGGTGACACCGAGGCCCCGGAAGCGCTCCTCGCTGTCGTGCGGCGCGATCCCGGCGATGACCTCGTGCACGTGATCGTGCACGCGGGCGAAGTCCACCGCCGGCTCGTGCCCGTCGACGCCGAACTGGGCGGCATGGCGGATCGCGTGGGCGAGATGGCCGGCGGCGAGCAGCGATTTCGAGGGCACGCAGCCGGTGTTGAGGCAATCGCCGCCCATCGTGCCTTCCTCGATCAGCGCCGTCCTGGCGCCCATCTGGCTGGCCCCGGCGGCGACCGAGAGGCCGGCAGAGCCCCCCCCGATCACGCACAGATCGACCTCGAGCGTTCGCGCCATGGTCCTCGTCCTCGCTCGCCGGCCCAGCACCGGCGGCCGCACCGCACTTAGGTGGGGCCCCGTCGTTGCGCAAATAACGGCCGGTGACATTCCCGGCAGCACGAGTTGATCACGATCACCCCTCCCGGTACAACGCATGGCCCATGACACATACCCGTGAGCAACTCCTCGACCGGCTCGACGAGCTCGGCATCGCGCACACGACGTTCGAGCATCCGCCCGTGTACACGGTCGAGGAGGCGCGGCAGCACACGGCGCACCTGCCCGGCGGGCATTGCAAAAGCCTGTTTCTGAAGGACAAGAAGGGTAGCCTCTGGCTGCTGGTCTGCCTCGACCGGCGACGGATCGACATGAACCGGCTGGCCAAGGCGATCGGCAGCGCCCGGCTCTCGTTCGGCCGCCCGGAACGGCTCGAGGCGGTCCTGGGCATCGCGCCGGGCGCGGTGACGCCGTTCGCGCTGATCAACGATCGTGCGCACCAGGTCCAGCCGCTGCTCGATCGGGCCATGCTCGAATACGCGCAGCTGAACTATCACCCGCTCACCAACGCCGCGACCACGACCATCGCGGCCCGCGACCTGGTGCGCTTCATCGAGGCCTGCGGTCACGAGCCGCGCGTGATCGATCTCGACGCGACCGGGGTCGATACGGCCGGCTCCGGCGCGTAGGGTCGAAAGGGCGGCCCCGCCCGACTGAAATGACAGATCTCTGCCGCCGGTCCTATACTCCTGCTGCTGCCCACAGGGGCGGTGACCACAAACGGCTCGGGAGGGTCGACCCATGGCGGGGTTCTTCCAGGAGTTCAAAGAGTTCGCGATGCGCGGCAATGTCGTCGACCTGGCCGTCGGCATCGTCATCGGGGTGGCGTTCGGGGCGATCGTCAACTCACTGGTCGAGAACGTCCTGATGCCGCCGATCGGATACGCGGCCGGCAACGTCGATTTCTCGGATCTGTACCTGGATCTCTCGGGGCAAGGCTACGCCTCGCTCGCGGCGGCGCGCGAGGCGGGCGCGCCGGTGATCGCCTACGGCCTGTTCATCAACAGCGTGATCAACTTCATCATCGTGGTGTTCGCCATCTTCCTGGTGGTCAAGGGCATGAACCGGCTGCGGCGCAGGCAGGAGCAGGCGCCCGAGGAGATGCCGGTGCCGCCGCGCCAGGAGACGCTGCTCGAGGAGATCCGGGACATCCTGAGGCAGCGCGGGCGCGCGGTGTGAAGGCCAGGCCGGGCATGGAGCCGAGCGTCGACGGCAGCAAGGTCTTCCTGGTCGACTACGGCAAGGGTTTCGAGCCCGCCCGGCCGAGCCTCCTCTTCGTCCACGGCGCCGGCATGGACCACTCGGTCTGGCCCTTGCAGGCGCGCCACTTCGCCTATCGCGGCTGGAACAGCCTGGCGCTCGACCTGCCGGGCCACGGGCGGAGCGAGGGCCGGCAGCTGGCCTCGATCGAGGCGATGGCCGAGTGGCTGGCGCGCCTGATCGAGGCACTCGGGGTCGGGCGCGTGCATCTGGTCGGGCATTCCATGGGCGCGCTGATCGCGCTCGCGCACGCCGCCCGCAATCCCGAGAGCACCGCAAGCGTCGCGCTGCTCGGGGCGGCGCCCGCCATGCCGGTGCACCCGGCGCTGCTCGAGGCGGCGGGCCGGCCCGGCGCGATGGCGCCCGAGCTGATCTGCGACTGGGGCTTCGGCCCGGCCGGCCACTTCGGCGGGCACCGGGCGCCCGGCAGCTGGATGGTGGGCCACGCAATGGCTCTTCTCGAACGCGCCGCCGGCCCGCTCCTGCACGATGACCTCGCGGCCTGCAACGCCTGGCAGGGCGGCGCCGAAGCGGCGACCCGAGTGCAATGTCCGGCGCTGATCGTGACCGGCACCGCCGACCGGATGACGCCCGCGAGGCAGGGCGCACGCCTCGCCGCCGGCATGGGCAACGCGAAGCTCGTGACGCTCGATTGCGGCCACATGATGATGGTCGAGCAGCCGGACGCGAGCCTGGACGCGCTGATCACGTTCCTTGGCGAGGTGCACGCCAACTGATTGCCACGGGCCGCGGCTCGGCTTAGCTTGCAGGTGGGGAGACGAAACGCCGGGCCGCGTCGCCCGTGCGAGCAAAAAGGGAGGCGAGCCATGCGCAAGTCGGGCTTGTTCGCATTTGCGGCCACGATCGGCCTCGCGGCGGGGGCACAGGCGGACACGGGCGAGGTCACCTGGCAGACCCGGGTCGAGCTGCCGCGCGAGGGCGCGCACTGCGTCGACGATCCGAGATGCTTCAACCGTTACCATCCGGCGATTCCGATGGACGAGCGGGCGAATCCCGGCGACTTCATCGTGTTCGGCACGCGCGATGCGCTCGATTCCGATCTCGACCTCGATTCGAGCGCCGACGATCTCGCAGCAGTCGATCTGAACCTGGTCCATCCGATGACCGGGCCGGTGCACATCGAGGGTGCTGCGCGCGGCGACGTGCTCGCGGTCACCCTGGTCGACATCGAGCCCGATCAGTACGGCTACACGGTCGCGGTGCCGGGCTTCGGCTTCCTGCGCGACATCTTCACCGAGCCGGTGCTGGTGAACTGGCAGCTGTCGCGCACCCACGCGGTCTCGGATCAGATGCCGGGCGTGCGCATTCCCATGGCGGCCTTCATGGGTTCGGTGGGCGTGCTGCCGGGCGAGGATGAGGTGCAGGCCTGGCGGGAGCGCGAGCGGCAGCTCGCCGAAGCCGGCGGTGTGGCGCTGGGGCCGGAGCCCACCGGCGCGCTCCCGGCCGAGGTCTGCGGCCCCGAGGGCAGCCATGCCGACGAGTGCCTGCGGACCATTCCGCCGCGCGAGAACGGCGGCAACATGGACATCCAGCAGATGCAGGTCGGCACGACGACCCTGTTCCCCTGCTTCGTCGACGGCTGCGGCCTGTTCGTGGGCGACGTGCACTACGCCCAGGGTGACGGCGAGGTCTCGGGCACGGCGATCGAGATGGGTGCCACCGTGACCGTCACGACCGAGATCATCGAGGGCCGGGGTGACGAGATCACCTCACCGCAGTTCCTGGGCGGCCAGCAGCTGAAGACCATCGCGCCGGCGAGGTTCCACGCCACGGTCGGCTTCCCGCTGAAGGAGAGCGGCGAGATTCCGCCCACCCACACCTACCTCGACGGGCAGCGGATCGCGGACCTGGAGAACCTGTCCGAGGACCTGACGCTCGCAGCGCGCAACGCCCTGATCGACATGATCGATTACATCCAGCGGGAGCACGGCCTCTCGCGCGAGCAGGCCTACATCCT
>CAZXYL010000496.1:0-1624 GCA_964644915.1 uncultured Geminicoccaceae bacterium | reverse complement strand
CGTCTCCTGTGCCGAGGGCGACGAGGGCTTCGTCTACGAGGGCACCCTCGACTTCACGGTCGAGGACGTGGATCTGAGCCGCGTGCCCGAGACGCGCACCAAGGTCATGCTGAACCTCGCCAATCCGGGCGCAGCGCTGCGGTGGTGGCAGCTGCCGGCCGACGGCGTCGGGCTCGCGCGCATGGAGTTCATCGTCGGCAACCAGATCAAGATCCATCCCATGGCGCTGGCGCGCTTCTCGTCGCTCGAGGACCGCGAGGCGAAAAAGCAGATCGAGCAGCTGACGGAGGGTTACGACGACAAGGCGGAGTACTTCGTCGAGCACCTCGCCTTCGGCATCGCGCGCATCGCCGCCTCCCAATACCCCCACCCGGTCATCGTGCGCATGAGCGACTTCAAGACCAGCGAGTATGCCGATCTGATCGGTGGGCGGCCGTTCGAGCCCGACGAGCAGAACCCGATGCTCGGCTGGCGGGGCGCGTCCCGCTACTACAGCGAGGGCTACCGGGACGGCTTCGCGCTCGAATGCCGGGCGATCCGGCGCGTGCGCGAGCAGATGGGGCTCGCCAACGTCGTCATCATGATCCCGTTCTGCCGCACGCCCGAGGAGGCCGACCGGGTCCTGGAGGCGCTCGCCGAGAACGATCTGATCCGCGGCCAGCGCGGGCTCGAGGTCTACGTGATGTGCGAGATCCCCTCGAACGTGATCCTGGCGGAGCAGTTCGCGCAGCGCTTCGACGGCTTCTCGATCGGCTCGAACGACCTCACGCAGCTGGTGCTCGGCGTGGATCGGAACGCCGAATCCCTGCGCGCGCTGTTCGACGAGCGGAACGAGGCGGTCACGCGCCTGATCGAGCAGGTGATCAGCGCCGCGCACGAGCAGCGGCGCAAGGTCGGCCTGTGCGGCGAGGCGCCGAGCCAGCGGCCGGAGTTCGCCCGCTTTCTCGTGCACGCCGGCATCGATTCGATCTCGGTCAGCCCGGACAGCTTCCTGGACGTCAAGGAGACGGTCGCCGCGGCCGAGCGGGAAGGCTCGTAAGAGCTTACGGGCGGGGCTCCAGCACCTCGGGGTTCACGACCATCGAGAGGTCGAGCTTGCCATCGAGGCCGGCGAGCAGGTTGCGGGCGCAGGAGACCGCCATGCGCACGGCCGATTCCTGGGTCAGCCCGGCCGCGTGCGGCGTCAGCACGACGCTGTCGAGCGTGAACAGCGGATTGTCCGGCGCCGGTGGCTCCCGCTCGAAGACGTCGAGGCCGGCGCCAGCGATGCGCCCCGCCCGCAGCAGGTCGGCGAGCGCCACCTCGTCGACGATGCCGCCGCGCGAGGGGTTGAGCACGAAGGCGTGCGCAGGCAGCGCCGTGAGCTCCGCGTGGCCGATCAGATGCTGCGTCTCGGGGGTCAGCGGCATGTGCACCGTGAGCACGTCGGTGCGCGGCAACTCGGCGCGAAAGTCGTCGACCGGGTGGTAGCCCGCGCGGCCGATGGTCTCGTGGTCGACATAGGGGTCGCAGACCGAGACCTCCATGCCGAACGCCTCGCAGCGCACCGCCACCTCGCGCCCGATCCGCCCGAAGCCCATGATCAGGACGCGCCGATCGCAGAGCTCGACGCGGTCCAGGCGGT
>CAZXYL010000495.1:0-3520 GCA_964644915.1 uncultured Geminicoccaceae bacterium | reverse complement strand
CTACTCCCTGTTCCCGAACATGAGCGTGGCGAAGAACATCGCCTACGGCCTCGCCTGCCGCCGGTGGGGCCGGGCCGAGACCGAGGCGCGGGTCGAGGAGCTGCTGAATCTCATCCGCCTGGCCGACCAGGCGCACAAGTACCCCGAGCAGCTCTCGGGCGGGCAGCAGCAGCGGGTGGCGCTCGCCCGCGCGCTGGCGCCCGAGCCCGCCGTGCTCCTCCTGGACGAGCCGCTCTCGGCGCTCGACGCCAAGGTGCGCGAGGAGCTGCGCGGCGAGATCCGCGATCTCCAGAGCAAGCTCGGCATCACCACGGTCATGGTCACGCACGACCAGGACGAGGCCATGGAGATGGCCGATCGCATCGTGGTCATGGACCGCGGCCGGATCGCGCAGACCGGCAGCGCGCAGGAGCTCTACCAGCAGCCGGCCAACCGCTTCGTGGCCGAGTTCATCGGCCGCATGAACGTGCTCCGCCTCGAGCCGGGGCCGCAAGGCGCGCCCAGCCTCGCGGGCGTGCCGCTGAACATCGCGGGCGACACCGGGAACGGGCAGGCCGGCCCGCTTCTGGTCGGCGTGCGTCCGGAGGCGATCGACCTCTGCGCCGACCCGCAGGCCGGCGAGAACCGCATCTGCGGCACGGTCGAGAAGGCGGTGTTTCTCGGCAACGTCACGCGCGCGACGCTGGCACTGGGCGATCAGAAGCTCGTGGTCGAAGTCCGGGGCGCTCCCGCCGGCCTCGCGCGCGGCCAGCCGCTCGCCATCACCCTGCCGCCCGATACGCTCCGCGTCCTGCGGGAGTAGAGCGCGAGCTCCGACCTGGGCGCCTGAAGTGGCCACGACGCGGATCGCCGTCACCGCCCGCCCTTGGCATCGGTTCGATCTGGACCGATGGGTCGTCGCCGGCTTTGGCGCCCTGGTCGCCGTCCCCTTGCTGCTGTTCGTGCTGTTCCCCTTGTGGCGCATCCTGCGGCTGAGCTTCGACACCCCCGACGGCTTCGGGCTCGACCACTATCTGCGCTACTTCGGCACGCAGCGCTCGTTCGACATCATCGCCAACACCTTCGCGATCGGCGTCACCGCCACCGCGATCACGATCCTGCTCGCGTACGGCTTCGCCTACGCCATGCACCGCTCGCAGATTCCGGGCAAGATGCTGTTCCGCCTGCTGGCGATGGTGCCGCTGTTCGCCCCCTCGCTGGTCCAGGCCCAGGGGCTGCTGCTGATGCTCGGCCGCAACGGCCTGCTCAACCGTACGTTCGATCTCGGCATCGACATCTACGGCTTCTGGGGCATCGTCATCGCCGACGTCCTCTACGCCTTCCCGCACGCGTGTCTGATCCTCTCGGCGGCGCTCGCGATCGCCGACGCCCGCCTCTACGAATCGGCGACCATGCTGGGGGCGTCCAGCTGGCGCACGTTCTGGACCGTGACCCTGCCGTCGACCAAGTACGGGCTGATGTCGGCGACCTTCATCGTCTTCACGATCGTGATCACCGACTTCGGCAATCCGATGGTGATCGGCGGCGACTACAACGTCCTCGCAACCGAGATGTACAATCAGGTGCTGGGCCAGGCGAATTTCGAGCGCGGCACGGTGATCGGGGTCGTGCTGCTGCTGCCGGCGGCGATCGCGGTCGCGGTCGAGCACTGGATTACGCGCCGCCAGTACCACGCCGTCTCGGACCAGTCGCGCCGGCTCACCGTACGTCCCAACCCGCGCTTCGACGCCCTGATGCTCGCCTATGTGATCGTCGTCTGCGCGGCGATCCTCTCCGTGATCGCGATCGTGATCTTCGCGAGCTTCGTCCACCTGTGGCCCTACAACATGACCTTGAGCCTGCGGCACTACAGTTTCGATGTGCAGCAGGGCAGCCAGCCGCTCTGGAACAGCATATGGGTGTCGCTGATGGCGGCCGGCATCGGCATGGTGGGGGCGGTCTGCTCCGCCTACGTCATCCACAAGTTCCGCAACGCCGCCACGCGCTCTCTCTATTTCCTCGCCATCCTGCCGGCGGCGGTGCCGGGCACGGTGCTCGGCCTCGGCTACATCCTGGCCTTCAACGATCCGGCCACTCCGCTCCATCTGATCTACGGCACCTTCCTGCTGCTGGCGCTGTGCAACGTCTACCACTACCACGCCCAGGGCTTTCTCATCGCGTCCACCAGCATCAAGCAGATCAGCGGCACGTTCGACGAAGCGTCGGCCTCGCTCGGGGCGGGCTTCCTGCGCACGCTGCGGACCATCACCCTGCCGATCATCTGGCCGACCGTGCTCAGCGTCGGCGTGTTCTTCTTCATGCGCAGCATGGTGACGCTGGCGGCGGTGATCTTCCTGTTCTCGCCGCAGACGCAGCTCGCGGCGGTCTCGGTGCTGCTGCTCGAGGAGCGCGGCGCCACCAATCAGGCGGCGGCGTTCTCGGTCTCGATCATGGCGATCGTGGTCGGCGCGCTGCTCGCGATGCACCTGCTGCTGCGCCTGGCCGGCATCCGCAACGTCTCCCTGATCCGGTGAGCGTGCGGCCGCGACGAGCCCGGTGAGGGCATTGATCCGAGCGAGGGAAGATGCTATTTTCTGTACAGACTGTACAGAAGGGCGGCATGTCAAGCAGGATTCGGCGTGAGCAGCGGGTTCGCTCGGCGGTGGGCGCGGCGGGCTGGCGACAGCAGGCCCGTTGGCCACTGCAGGACGCGCGAGCGCGGCTGAGCACACTCGTCGATGAAGCGCTGGCTGGACGGCCCCAGCGCATCATGCGGCGTGGCAAGGAAGTCGCGGTGCTGATCTCGGCTGAGGAGTACGCGCGCCTGCAAGCGCCCGCCCACGGCTTGGTCGAGTTCTTTCGCACCTCGCCGCTCGCCGAGGCCGTGGCGAAGGGCGAGTTGGTGCTGGAGCGCGATCGCGACCCGCTCCGCGACGTCGACCTTTGAGCTGGCTGCTCGACACCGATGTCATCTCGGAGTTGGTGCGACCTCGGCCCAACCAGCGCGTTCTCGACTGGTTCGGGACGCGTGACGCCGAGGAGAGCAGGCTGTTTCTGAGCGCGCTCAGCGTGGCCGAGATCTGGCGCGGCGTGCTGCGCATGGACGTTGGTAGCCCGCGCTTTGCCCGGCTCCACGTTTGGATCCGCTCCGAGCTGCCCGCGCGCTTCGCCGGCCGCGTGCTGCCGTTCGATGAGGAGGTCGGGCGAACCTGGGGCACGATAACGGCGGTGCTGGCGAAGGGTACACAAGTCGCGACCATGGATTCCTTGATCGCGGCGACGGCAGTGCACCACGGGCTGGTCCTGGTGACGCGCAATCGGGCGGACATGCGTCACTTCGCCGACCTCGCACTGGAAGACCCCTGGCGGTGATGACTCCTTGTGTCTCGAGGCCCGTTACTCTCGGCCGTTTCAATGCATCCACCAGCCGCCGTCGACGGTTAGGTTCTGGCCGGTGATGAACCGGGCCCGGTCGGAGACCAGGAACAGGATGGCGTTGGCGATGTCCTCCGGCGAGCCACGGAACTTCAGCGCCTGGTGG
>CAZXYL010000494.1:0-1999 GCA_964644915.1 uncultured Geminicoccaceae bacterium | reverse complement strand
GGTTGCCTCGCCTGCGGCTCGCTGTACCATGCCTGCGCCGACGCCACCGGAGGCTGGCGTATGACGGGGCAGGGACCTGTCGGGGAGCAGATGAGCCACCGGTTCGAGCATTGCCGCGTGGAACGCGACGGGCAGGTGCTGACGATCACCATCGATCGGCCGCAGGTGCTCAACGCGCTGCATCCGCCCGCGCACCGCGAGCTGGCCCACGCGTTCGATCTCTACGCCGCCGATCCGGAGCTGCGCGTCGCCGTGCTCACCGCCGCCGGCGAGCGGGCGTTCTGCGTCGGCACCGACATCAAGGTCCGCGCGCAGACGGGGCGGGACGACCACCCCGAGACCGGCTTTGCCGGCATCACCCGCCGCTTCGATCTGACCAAGCCGGTGATCGCGGCGGTCAACGGCCTGGCACTCGGTGGCGGCCTCGAGATCGTGCTCGCCTGCGATCTGGCCGTCGCCGCGGAGCACGCCGAGTTCGGCCTGCCCGAGCCGCGGGTCGGGCTCGCGGCGCTGGGCGGCGGCGGGCTGCAGCGGCTGGCGCGGCAGGTGCCGCTCAAGCACGCGATGTCGCTGGCGCTGACGGGCCAGCGCATCCCGGCGAAGGACGCCCTGCGCATCGGCCTGATCAACGAGGTGGTGCCGCGCGAGCAGCTCGGGGCCCGGGCCCGGGCGCTCGCCGAGGCCCTGCTCGCCGGCGCTCCCCTTGCGCTCGAGGCGTCCAAGCAGGTGATCCTGCAGAGCCTTCACGAGCCGGATCTGGCGCGCGCGATCGCCGCGAGCTACCCGGCCGCGGAGCGCATGCTGGCGAGCGAGGACGCGATCGAAGGCCAGCGTGCCTTCGCCGAGAAGCGCCGGCCGCGCTGGCGCGGGCGCTAGAACGAGGCGCCCGCGCGACCGCTCTTCGGCGTTTGGTCCCGACCGAGAACGCCCCTATACTGGGGGCGATACTGGCCGCCCGTCCCGCCCGGGGACGCGGGAGGTCCGGCCCAAACAACAAGCGTCAGGAGACACATATGCTGCGGTACCCCTTCGGCCGACGCCGCTTCCTTCAGGGATCGGCAGCACTCGGCGCCGCCGCCATGGCGCGCCCGCGCCTCCTCGCGGCGAGCGACACCAAGATCCTGCGCGTGCGCGCCTATCTCGACATCCAGAACCTCGACCCTGCGGACCGCATCGGTGCGCCCGACGACGACGTGTTCACCTCGTGTCTCGTGCGGCTGATCGAGTTCAAACCGGGCACCGACTGGGAGTGGCAGCTCGATGCGGCCGATATGATCGAGCAGGTCGACGCCACCCACGTCAAGTTCGGCCTGCGCCGCGGCATCGCCTGGACCAACGGCTTCGGCGAGCTCACCGCCGAGGACGTGAAGTACTCCTTCGAGCGGATCGCGGACCCGGAGTTCAACGCCGCCTACCATCTGGACTGGGCGGCGCTCGACCAGGTCGAGGTGACCGAGCAGTACGCCGGCACGATCGTCATGAAGGAGCCGTTCGCCCCGCTCTGGCACACCTCGCTGCCCTATGGCTCGGGGGCCATCGTGTGCAAGGCCGCGGTCGAGCAGCTGGCCGAGAAGCGCTTCACGACCGAGATCCCGGCGCAGTGCGGGCCCTATCTGCTCCAGTCGTGGACGCCCAAGCAGCGCACGGTCCTGGTGCGCAACCCGGACTGGAACGGGCCGGAGCCTTACTACGACGAGATCCACATCTTCCCGATCCAGGACTTCAAGGCGGCCGAGATCGCGTATGAGGCCGGTGAGCTCGAGATGACCGGCATCACGCTCGATACCGCCCAGCGCTACGAGATGAGCCCGCCCCAGGGGAGCGAGCTCATGGTGCGGCCGGCGCTCGCCTACTGGTGGCTCGGCATGAACGTCAAGAACGAGGCGCTCGAGGACATCCGGGTGCGCAAGGCGATCCAGCAGGCGGTCAATGTCGAGGAGGTGCTGGAAGCGACCTTCTTCGGCGTCGCGGAACCCTCGACGGGGATCATCGCTCCCGG
>CAZXYL010000493.1:0-2489 GCA_964644915.1 uncultured Geminicoccaceae bacterium | reverse complement strand
TTCGAGCACCCGGGGGAGGCGACGTTCCCGGTCTCGGCCTTCGTGGTCAAGCGCGGCGGCATGGTGGTGATCTGTGCCGGCACGACCGGCTACAACCTGACCCTCGATGCGCGTTTTTTGTGGATGCGCCAGAAGCGCATGCAGGGCAGCCATTTCGCCAACCTCAAGCAGGCGAGCGCCGCCAACGACATGGTGATCACGCGCAAGGTCGATCCCTGCATGTCCGAGGTGTTCGCCTGGAGCGACATCCCGCGCGCCCACGACAAGATGCACCGCAACCAGCACAAGCCGGGTAATATGGCGGTCCTGGTGCAGTCGAGGCGGCCCGGGCTGCGCACGCTCGAGGAAGCGGCCGACAGCTGAGTGAACGCAGCCGGGGCGATCCCCGGCCGGCGTCCCGCACGAGTCGGAGAGCGGATCATGACCACGGGCACGCCCCATGGCGGGCCGCAGCAGAGCGCGCGGCTCCTGGACGATGCGGCGGCGGCCGTCGAGGCGTCGCGGGAGCTGCTGGCGCGGGCCACCCTGGCGCTGCGGACTGAGCTGGCGCCTTCGGGCGCCCCCGATGCCGAGCGTCTGGAGCAGGCGCAGCACGCGGCGCACGGCCTGGCCTGGCTCGCCACCTACGTCGAGGCGCTGGCCCAGATGCACGGCTGGGCTGCCCGGCTCGAGGGCGCGGGCGAGCTCGGCGGGCGCGAGGAGCTGCTGCTGGCGCAGGGCTTCGGCGAGTACCTCGCGCGCATCGCGGGCGGCATCCCCATGAGCCAGGGCGAGTTCGTCCGCCCGCACGAGCTCGGCCTCTCGCCGGATCAGGTCGACGCCTTTCTCGGGCCGGCGGTGCGCCGGCTGATCAGGGACGGCAACAGCCCGCCGACCCGCGCGCGGCTCGCCGCGCTGATCGAGGACGGAGAGTTCGGCGGGTGGGGGCTGGCGGACGAGAGCCTGGTCATGGTGCGGGAGCAGTTCCGGCGCTTCGGCGACGAGCAGGTCGGGCCGTTCGCGCACGGCTGGCACGAGCGGGACGAGCTGATCCCGCTCGAGGTGGTCCAGGCGCTCGCGGATCTCGGCGTGTTCGGGCTTACCGTGCCCGAGGCCTACGGCGGCTCGGACATGGGCAAGGCCGCGATGTGCGTGGTCACCGAGGAGCTCTCGCGCGCGTATATCGGCGTCGGCTCCCTCGGCACGCGCTCGGAGATCGCGGCCGAGCTGATCCGCCTCGGCGGCACCGAGGCGCAGAAGGCGCGTTATCTGCCGCGCATCGCTTCGGGCGAGATCCTGCCCACGGCCGTGTTCACCGAACCCGACGTGGGCTCCGACCTCGCCTCGCTGCAGACGCGCGCGGTGCGCGAGGGCGAGTGCTACCGCGTGTTCGGCGCCAAGACCTGGATCACGCACGCGGCGCGCGCCGACCTCATGACGATCTTGTGCCGCACCGACCCGAACGAGCGCGGCTACCGCGGCCTGTCGATCCTGCTGGCGGAGAAGCCGCGCGGCACGGATACGGACCCGTTCCCGACCCCGGGCCTCTCAGGCGGCGAGATCGAGGTGCTGGGCTACCGCGGCATGAAGGAATACACGCTCGCCTTCGACGGCTTCGAGGTACCGCGGAGCGCCCTGCTCGGCGAGGCGGAGGGCCAGGGCTTCAAGCAGCTCATGGCGACCTTCGAGTCCGCGCGCATCCAGACCGCGGCGCGGGCGGTGGGCGTCGCGCGCAACGCGCTCGAGCTGGCGCTGGCCTATGCCAAGGACCGGCGCCAGTTCGGCAAGCCGATCTACGCCTTCCCGCGCGTCGCCGACAAGCTCGTGTGGATGGCGGCGGAGATCATGCTGGCGCGCCAGCTGGCGCTGTTCGCCGCGCGCGAGAAGGACGCCGATCGGCGCTGCGATCTCGAGGCCGGAATGGCGAAGCTGCTCGCGGCACAAGTGGCCTGGAGCGCCGCCGACAACGCGGTGCAGATCCACGGCGGCAACGGCTATGCGCTGGAATACCCGATCAGCCGGGTGCTGTGTGACGCGCGCATCCTCAACATCTTCGAGGGTGCGGCGGAGATTCAGGCGCAGGTGATCGCGCGGCGACTGCTCACGCGCTGAAGGGAGCGCGGGCGGCGCGCCGGCGCCGCCCATCGCAGTGCGGATCAGGCGGTCGGGCCGCCCCGGTAGTTCAAGTTGATCACCGCGCGGCGGTTCTCCTGCAGGACCACGCCATCCTCGGTCGGCACGGCGAGCTGGTTCTCACCGAAGCCCTGCGTCTCGATGACACGCGCCGGAATGCCCGCCCGGATCAGCTCGGCCGCGACGTTCTGCGCGCGCCGCTCCGAAAGCGCTTGGTTGTATTCGGCGGGACCCGAGGTGTCGGTGTGGCCCTCGACCTCGACGTTGGCGATTTCGATCTCGGTCTGCTGGACCTCCTGGAGCAGGCTGCCGATGCGCTGGCGCGCCTCGTCGGTGAGCTCCGCGACATCGAGCGGGAAGTATACGACCTCGCTCTC
>CAZXYL010000492.1:0-5282 GCA_964644915.1 uncultured Geminicoccaceae bacterium | reverse complement strand
CCGCGGATCAGCTCAGCGCCACACCGCCGCCGCCCTGATCAGCCTGCCGCCGACGCTGGCCAAGGCGACGGTCGGACTTGGACACGCGCTCGAGAGCCACTCGAGCGCTTGCGAGCCGGCGATCACCCCAGCCGGCGGGAGTGCGCCGGAAGCGCACGGTGGTCCGGAACCGACGTGCGCCCCGCATCCGTGGCCTAGTTGGTCGCGCCGACCAGCTTGTCGTACTCGGTCTTGAACTCGTCCAATTCGTGCTGCCTGCCGTTGAGCACGGTGCTCCATTGCCGGGCCGTGGCGACCGCCTCGCGGATCTCGGCCTCGCTCGCACCTTCCGCCCGCGCTTTCTTGTTGTGGGCATAGGCGCAACAGGAGCAGGGGATCTGGGCGGAAACCGCCAGGGCGATCAGCTCGCGTGTCTTGGCGTCGAGCGCCGCCTGGTCGACTTCGAGAACGCCACGCGCCTCGAGCGCCGCCTGAAGAGCGTGCTCCGGATGGGTCGGTGAAGAACTTCGGAGCATCCTGGCCAACGGCAAAGGGTCGACGTGCCGGGAATCAACGCGCGGCTCAGCGGCCGTTGCGGCGTGCGAGCGCGTAGCCGATCACGGAGGCCAGCGCCGGCAGGGCCACGGCCGCGGCCACGAGTGATCGGCGGAACGTCTCGCCGTTCGCCTGGAGCGCCTGCGCCATCGCCTGCGCCCCGAACCGCCCACGGGCGCCGAAATCGCCCGGCACCGGCGCGAACAGGTTGTCGGTGCGGCCGGGCCGGTCGGGCTCATCGCTCTGTTGGCCGGCGTAGCCCATGTCCGCCAGCCGGTGGTCGATGTAGCCCGGCGCCGCCATGGCGCCGAGGAGGAGCTGCAAGGACGATTTGCCGACCAGAATCTCGCGGGGTGCCTGTTCGGCCGCGCGCAGGATGGCATCGGCCGCGACCTCGGGGTCGTAGACCGGCGGCACCGGCTGGGGGCGGCAGCGCAGCTTGTTGCGCGCCCACTCGAACTGGGGCGTGTTGATCGCGGGCAGCACCACCATGCTCAGGCGCACCTGGCTGCCGTCGTGGAGCAGCTCGCTGCGCACGCTCTCGGTGAAGCCGCGGACGGCGAACTTGGCGCCGCAGTAGGCAGCCTGGAGCGGCAGGCCGTGGTAGGCCAGCGCCGAGCTCACGTTCACGATCGTGCCGCGATCGCGCGGCCGCATGCGCCGGAGCGCGGCCATGGTGCCGTACACCTGGCCGAGATAAGTCACCTCGGTGACCCGCCGGAACTCGTCCGCCGTGACGTCGCTGAGCGGCGCGTACACGGTGACCATGGCGCTGTTGACCCAGACGTCGATCGGGCCGGCGTCCCGCTCGAAGCGCGCGGCCGCGTCCTCGACCGCCTCGGCATCCGCGACGTCCGTCTGCAGGATCAGCGCCTGCCCGCCCGCCGACTCGACGTCGGCCCTGGCACCCCTCAGGCCGTCCAGGCCGCGCGCGATCAGGCCGACGTTGCACCCCAGCGATCCGAACGCCGCTGCCGTGGCCCGCCCGACGCCCGCCGAGGCGCCGGTGATGACGACGTTGTCGACTCGCTCCAGAGGCTCCATGCCGAATCCGTTGAGGTGGTCATTGCGCGCGCCGCTCGCTCTCATGCGCCGCTCGCTCGCCATAAGGGGCGGTGCGGCAAAAGGTTCCGGGCTCCGGCCGGATCCAGCAGGCCCGCGGCATCCGGTAAGATTTCCGCGCCGCCCAGGAACGCTCGATGGACCCCGCCGTTCACCTCGGGATCAATCCTTCGAGGGACCGCAACCATGAGACTCGACACCTTGAAAGACCTCTACATCGACCAGCTCCAGGACCTCTACAGCGCCGAGCAGCAGCTCCAGAGCGCGCTGCCGAAGATGATGGAGGCCGCCTCCCACCCCGAGCTCAAGACCGCGTTCCGCAAGCACCTGGACGAGACCAAGGAGCACACGGAGCGCCTCGAGCAGGTGCTGAGCACGCTCGCCGGCACGGCATCCGGCCGGGAAGGCGGCGTGAGCGGCGCCATGGAGTCCGTGTACAAGGCGCTCGGGCGCAGCCCGGCAGGCAAGAAGTGCGAGGCGATGGAGGGCCTGATCCAGGAAGGTCAGGAGATGCTGAAGGCGAGCGGCGATACGGATGTGCGTGACGCCGGGATGATCGCGGCGGCGCAGCGGGTCGAGCACTACGAGATCGCCGCTTACGGCACCGTGTGCACTTATGCCGAGATGCTCGGCCGCGCCGCCGACAAGGACATCCTCGGCCGCACCCTTGCCGAGGAGAAGGCGACCGACGAGCGGCTCAATCAGATCGCCAAGCAGGTGGTCAATCTGGACGCCGCCGCCTCGCAGGCGCCGGCCTGAGCGGCAGGCCCACTCGGGCGTCCACTTCTCTCCCCCAGCACCCGCGCCTCACGGGCGCGGGCTGTAAGCGGGCGCGCGGGCAGAACCGCAGCGTCGCCCTGGGCGGGGGACACTACGCGCGGGTGGGTGTCGGGGGATCGGGAGCGGGATTGCCCGGCCCAAGCGTCTGAAGCCGGCGATCACGCCTCGGTTGCCTCCCGCCGCGGGACCGCCTGATCGTGGTGGGGATCGGCGTGCTCCTCCTCGCCGGCCGAAGCGGAGGGTGCGACGCACAGCACGATGCCCTCCACGCCCACCACTTCGACCCGTGCCCCGGCCGGCAGATCGGGACCCACGGCGGCCCAGCTGGTGTCGCCGATCTTGACCCGGCCATAGCCGTTCACGATCGGGTCGACCAGCATCGCATGCCGGCCGACGTACTGCGCGGCGCGCCGATTGAGGAATGGCTGGTCGCTCGCCGCCAGTGGCGCCTGCACCCGGTAGCGCCGCCAGGCGAACATGCTCCCCATGGACAGGCAGGCGAAGAGGAGGAGCTGCACCGAGAGATCGACCGGCGGCCAGACGAAGAGGACCATGCCGACTCCGGCGGCGGCCACGCCCAGCCACAGGAACATGAACCCCGGCGCGAACGCCTCGAAGATGATCAGCAGGCCGCCGAGCGCCCACCAGTGCCAGAACGTGACCGGCAGCTCGATCGGGAGCATCAGGTCCGTCCGGCGCCGTTCGCCGCCCCGTTGGGCTTGGCCATGGCCTCGCGTGCGATCTCGCCGATGCCGCCGAGCGAGCCGAGCAGGGAGGTCGCCTCGAGCGGCAGGAAGACGACCTTCTGATTGGGCGAGGTCGCGAACTGACCGAAGGCCTCGACGTACTTTTGAGCGATGAAGTAGTTGATGGCCTGCCGGTCGCCCCGGGCGAGCGCCTGGCTGAGCATCGCCGTCGCCTTCGCCTCGGCCTCGGCCTCCCGCTCGCGCGCCTCGGCGTCCCGGAACGCCGCCTCCTTGCGCCCCTCGGCCTCGAGGATCGCTGCCTGCTTGCTGCCTTCGGCCTCGAGAATCGCCGCCTGGCGCTGGCCTTCCGCCTCGAGCACGGCGGCCCGCTTGTCCCGTTCCGCCTTCATCTGCCGGGCCATGGAATCGACCAGGTCCTTGGGCGGTGCGATGTCCTTGATCTCGATCCGGGTCACCTTGACCCCCCAGGGCGTGGTCGCCTCGTCGACCACGTGCAGCAGCTGCGCGTTGATCCGGTCGCGCTGCGAGAGCAGTTCGTCGAGGTCCATCGAGCCCATGACGGTGCGCAGATTGGTCATGGTGATGTTGAGGATCGCAAGCTCCAGGTGGCTCACCTCGTAGGCTGCCTTGGCGGCGTCGAGAATCTGATAGAAGACCACGCCATCGACCGTGACCATGGCGTTGTCGCGGGTGATCACGCCCTGCGAGGGCACGTCCAGGACCTGCTCCATCATGCTGAGCCTCGCGCCGACCCGGTCGATGAACGGCGTGAGCACGTGCAGGCCGGGCTCCAGCGTCCGCACGTAGCGGCCGAAGCGCTCGACCGTGAACTCCCGTCCCTGCGGCACCGACTTCACGCTCATCAGCACGGAGACGAGCGCGATGCCCACGAGCACGAGCACCACCAGCGTAAAACCACTCATCATCGGGCCACTCCTCAGCGGGGACGGCGGCCCTATAGCGGTGAACTGGTTAAGAGTTCAATAACCGCCCTGATCTATTTTGGGTTGAGTGCCCTGCGCGCCACGGCCGTGCGGGGCCTTGCAGAGGCCGCGCGCGTGGGCTACCCAGCACGCCGCCCTGACATGGGGAGGATCGAGCTGAACCAGCGTCTGGAAGGACAGGAGGCGACCCCGGCGGCTCCCTTGGCCGCCCGGCTCGGCTGGGTGCGCGCCCTCTACGAATGGACGCTGGCCCAGGCACGCAAGCCCCATGCGCTCTGGATTCTGGCGCTGGTCGCGTTCGTCGAGAGCTCGATTTTCCCGATTCCGCCCGACGCGCTCCTCATCCCCATGGTGCTCGCAGCACCCTCGCGCGCCTGGCTGATCGCGGCCGTGTGCACGGTGAGTTCGGTGCTCGGCGGTCTCCTGGGGTATGCGATCGGCGCCCTGTTGTTCGAGGCCCTGGGCCGGCCGATCCTGGAATTCTATGGCTACTTCGCCCAGTTCCACGACTTTCAGGCGCGCTACAACGAATGGGGTGCGTGGATCGTCTTCGGCGCGGGCCTGACGCCGTTCCCCTACAAGGTGATCACGATCGCGAGCGGCGTCACGGCTCTCGATCTTCCGACCTTCGTGGTCGCTTCCGCGCTCGCCAGGGGCCTGCGCTTCTTCTTCGTCGCGGCGCTGCTGTGGTGGTTCGGCGCGCCGATCAAGCGCTTCATCGAGACCAATCTCGGCTGGCTGACGATCGCCTTCTTCGTGCTGCTGATCGGCGGCTTCCTGGCGATCAGGCTGCTCTGAAGTCGGAGAGGGGCGACCGGAGCGCCGGTCCGCACTACATTAGGCCCATGATGCGACTGCTCGAACCACCGCTCGCGGCCCTCTCGCTCGCGCTGGTCAGCGCCGTGGCGCTGATCGCGGCGTTCGGGCTGCAATATCTTGCGGGTCTCGCACCTTGCCCCTTGTGCGTCTGGCAGCGCTACCCGCATCTCGCCGTGATCACCCTGGGGCTGGTCGGCTGGTACTGGCGGGCGCCGGTGATGCTCGGCCTGGCCGCGCTGGTGCTCGTCGGCAGCACCGGGCTCGCGGCCTACCATGTCGGTATCGAGCAGGGCTGGTGGGCGCTGCCGGCCGGCTGCGTCGCCGGGCAGGGTGCCGGCAGCGTCGACGAGCTGCGGCAGATGCTGGCGGCCGCGCCGCCGACCTGCGATCAGGTGAGCTTCACCCTGCTCGGCCTCTCGCTCGCCGGCTGGAACGG
>CAZXYL010000491.1:0-9834 GCA_964644915.1 uncultured Geminicoccaceae bacterium | reverse complement strand
TCAGCTCTATGCTCTCGTCGCGTCCACGACACGTCTGCCCCGGCGGAGCGGAGGGAGCCCGGGGCGTCACCGATCGGAGGGCCGCAGTCCATGCAACCTGCCGAAGACCAGGATCTGCCGCTCACGGGCCTTCGCGTGCTGGAGTTCAGCCACACCGTCATGGGGCCGACCGCGGGCCTCCTGCTCGCCGACCTTGGGGCGGATGTGATCAAGGTCGAGCCGGCGCCGAACGGCGATGCCACCCGGCGCCTGCCCGGCTTCGCGATCGGCTTCTTCGGCTACCTCAATCGCAACAAGCGCAGCGTCGTGGTCGACCTCAAGACCGAGGCGGGCCAGGCGCTGGTTCACCGCCTGGCGGGCGACGCCGACGTCGTGGTCGAGAACTACGGCCCCGGCACCATGGAGCGACTTGGCTGCGGCTACGAGCAGCTGGCACCGCAGAACCCGCGCCTCGTCTACCTCGCGCTCAAGGGCTTCCTCAGCGGCCCGTACGAGAAACGGCCGGCGCTCGACGAGGTGGTGCAGTTCATGGCCGGGCTCGCGCACATGACCGGCCCGCCCGGCCGGCCGCTGCGCGCCGGCGCCTCGGTGATCGACATCCTGGGCGGCGTGTTCGGCGTGGTCGCGGTGCTGGCGGCCCTGCAGGAGCGGTCGCGCACGGGCCGCGGCCAGCTGGTGCGCAGCGCCTTGTTCGAATCGACCGTGTTCCTGGTCGGCCAGCACATGGCGGGCTACGCCATGACCGGCGAGGAGCCGCCGCCCATGCCGGCGCGGCGTGGCGCCTGGGCGGTCTACCAGACGTTCGAGACCGCGGACGGCGAGCAGCTGTTCCTCGGCATCACCAGCAACAACCACTTTCACGCCTTCTGCGAGGCGTTCCAGCGGCCCGACCTGTTGGATGACCCGCGCCTTGCCAGCAACGCGCTGCGGGTCGAGGCGCGGCCGTGGCTGATCCCCAGGATCCAGGGCATCCTCGCCCAGCGCACGGAAAGAGAGTTGATCGGGATGTTCGAGCGGGCCGGCATTCCCTTCGCCCCGGTAGCCAAGCCCACCGACCTGTTCGCGGACCCGCATCTGCTGGAAAGCGGCGGCCTGCTCGAGGTGCTGATGCCGGACGGCAGGAGGACCAGGCTGCCGCGCCTGCCCGTCGAGCTCGGTGGCCGGCGGCCAGGCCTGCGCCGCGAGGCGCCGCGCCTCGGCGAGCACACACGCGAGGTGCTCTCGGAATTGGGGCTCGGCGTCGACGAGATCGCCGAGCTCGAGCGGCGCAAGGTCGTGGTCGGCGAGGGCGAGCGGGCCTGACCGCCAGGACTACGCCGCGCGGGGCTGGCGGAAGCGGGCGAGGGTACCGCCGTGCATCACCGAGCCCGGCAGCGGGTGGCCGACGATCTCCTCGGCGAGCCGCGCCACCTCGATCAGCCGCTCCAGGTCGACCCCGGTCTCGATCCCCATCTCCTGGCACATGAACACCAGGTCCTCGGTGCAGACGTTGCCCGCCGCCCCCTTATGGCCGGCGAACGGGCAGCCGCCGAGGCCCGCGACCGAGGCGTCGAACCGGTCCACGCCCATCTCCAGCCCGGCATAGGCGCAGGCCACGCCCTGGCCGCGCGTGTCGTGCAAGTGGAGGCTGATCTTGGGCTCCGGCCAGCGCTCGCGGACCGCGCCGACGAGGCGCTTGACCGCAGCGGGCGTGGCCCACGCCATGGTATCGGCGAGCGCCAGAGTCGCGATCCGCAGCTCGTGCGCGGTTGCGAACTCGAGCCCGCTCGCGATCACCTCGAGCACCTTGTCGGTGCCGACGTCGCCCTCGAAGTTGCAGCCGAACGCCGCCATCACCGAGAGCCGCTCGACCGGGACGCCGTGCGCCTTGCAGATCCCGATCTGGCGCGCCTGCACGGCGAGATTGTCGGCGAAGCCGCGGTTCTGGTTGCGCCGCATGAAGGTCTCGGACGCGCACAGCGAGATCGAGCCCTTGACCGTGAGCTTGTCGCGATGCGCGATCGCCCGCTCGAGGCCTTTCTCGTTCAGCCACAGCGCGGTGTAGGCGACGCCCTCGTAGCGCTCGAGTCCCGCCACCACGTCGTCGGCATCCGCCCAGCCGGGCACGCGCTGCGGATTGACGAACGAGACCGCCTGGATCTCCCGCAGGCCGGTCTCCGCCAGCGCCTCGATCAGCTCGATCTTGCGCGCGGTCGGGATGACCTGCTTCTCGAACTGGAAGCCCTCGCGCGGGCCCTCCTCGGTGATGCGCACGGCGTGCGGCAGGTTGCTCATGTCATGGTCTCCGCAGGAGCTTCGCTCAGTCCGTCACCGCGGCCTCCTCCTCGGCCGCGCGTTGCTCGCGCTCACGCCTCTGCCGCGCCTGTCGCACCTCGAAGAACACCGATAGCGCGAGCATCGCGACGACCACCGTCCACAGCACCCAGGTCAACGGGCTCGAGACCAGGATGCTCCAGTCGCCGTTGCTGATCGAGAGCGCGCGGCGCAGGTTGGTCTCCATGATGCCGCCGAGCAGCAGCCCGAGGACCACCGGCACGAGCGGGATGTCGAGCTTGCGGAAGACGTAGCCGAGCACGCCGAAGGCGGTGATCAGCAGCAGGTCGAACGTACTGTGGTGGATCGAGTAGATGCCGACATAGGCGACCATGACCACGCCCGGCATCAGGATCCAGATCGGCACCGCCAGCATCCGGGCGAAGATGCCGACCAGCGGCAGATTGAGCACCAGCAGCATCACATTGCAGACGTAGAGTGCGGCGATCAGGCCCCAGACCACGTCCGGATGCTGCTGGAAGAGCAGCGGCCCCGGCGTGATGTTGAGCGAGATCAGCAGCGCCAGCAGGATCGCCGTGGTGCCGCTGCCCGGCACGCCGAGCGTCAGCATCGGCACCAGCGCCCCGCCGGCGGCGGCGTTGTTGCCGGCTTCGGGCGCAGCGACGCCTCGCGGATCACCCTTGCCGAACGTGTCGTCCCGGTTGGAAATCCGCTTCTCCACCGTGTACGCGGCGAAGCTGCCGAGCGAGGCGCCCGCCCCCGGCAGCACGCCCGAGACGAAGCCGATCAGGCTGCCGCGCAACATCGCGCCGGTCGAGAACATCAGGTCCTTGATCGAGATGCGCATCCGGCCGAGCCGGGCCCCGGCGAAGTGCGTGGTCGCGTGGCCCTCCAGGAACAGCAGGAACTCGCTGACCGCGAACAGGCCGACCAGGGCGATGATGAAGTCGAGGCCCTCGTACAGCTTGTAGGCGCCGAAGGTGAAGCGTGGGATGCCGGTCGCCGGATCGAGGCCGATGGTGGCGAGCATCAGGCCGAGCAGGGCCGCGATCAGCGCCTTCATGGGGTTGCGGGTGGAAAGGCCGGAGAGCATGGCGAAGGCGAGCACGAACAGCGCGAAGTACTCGGCCGGCCCGAAGTGGATCGCGACCAGGGCGAGCATTGGCGCGAACAGGGTGAGCCCGATGGTGGCGAGGGTTGCGCCCACGAACGAGGCCACCGCCGAGAGCGCGAGCGCGGTCGCCGCCTTGCCCTGCTGCGCCATGGGGTAGCCGTCGAGCGTCGTCATCACGGCCGGCTCGTCGCCCGGGATGTTCAAGAGGATGCTCGAGATCCGGCCGCCGTACATGGCGCCGTAGTATAAAGCGCCCAACAGAATCAGGGCGGACGCCGGCGGTAGGCCGAGGGCGAACGCGACCGGGATCAGGATCGCCACGCCGTTGGTCGGCCCGAGCCCCGGCAGGGCGCCGACCACGGTGCCGATCAGGCAGCCGATCAGCGCCATCGACAGATTGAACGGCGTGAGCGCGACCGAGAAGCCGAAGGCGAGCGAGCCGAGCACGTCCATGGCGGCCTCTAGTCGAGAAAGCCCAGCGGGCCAACGGGCAGCGGCAGGTTCAGCACGTGGTGAAAGAGCACGAACAGGGTCAGCGCGATCGCGAGTCCGGCGGCCCCCGCCTGGTGGGCCCGCGCGCCGAGCAAAAGCCCGAGCGCCAGCACCGCGAGCACGCTGGTGAGCACGAAGCCGAGCGGCTCGATCAGCTGGGCGTAGGCGACGAACACGACGAGGGTCAGCGCCTGTTTGAGGAGCTCCCGGCCCCGGGCCCACCGCGGCTCGGGGTCGGGCCGGACGATCAGGAACAGGCTGAACAGCGCCAAGGGGATCGAGAGCACGAGCGGGAAGACCGCGGGCCCGAGCGGATCGCCGATCATCGCCTCGAAGCCGCTGGCCGTGACCCCGTAGGCCACGGCCAGGGCGAGCAGGATCAGCCCGGTCAGCCGGTCGCTCACCTGCGGTCTCTGCCGGCGCTCGCGCGGCTCACTCGATGACGCCGATCTCCTGGGAGATCTCGCGCATGGTGGCGGTCTGCTCCTCGACGAAGCTCTGGAACTCCTCGCCGCCGCGCCAGATCGGGGTCAGGCCGCTCTCGACCGCGATCGTCTGCCACTCCTCGCTGTCGTAGACCTGCTTAAGGGCGTCGACCCAGAACTCGTACGCCTCGTCCGGCGCGTCGCCGCCCATGTAGAAGCCACGCCAGTTGTAGCCGCTGACGTCGTAGCCCTGGCTCTTGGCCGTCGGCAGGGCATTGAACTTGCCTGGCAGCGGCTCATCGCTCATGACCGCGAGCGCCTTGATCTGCTCCGCCTCGACGAAGCCCGCGATCTCGCCGAGGTCGGTCGAGACGGCACCGAGGAAGCCGCCCATCATCTGAGTCACGGCGTCGGTGCCACCGGAGTACTGCACCCAGCGGATCCGGGCGAGGTCCTCGTCGGGCACGCCGGCCGCCTCGGCGAGCAGCAGGAGGCGCAGATGGTCCCAGCCGCCGACGCCGCTGGAGCCGCCGAACACGACCGCTTCGGGATCCTCCTTGACCGCGTTGAGGAGATCGTCGAGCGACTGGTAAGGGGAATCGGGGGTGACCAGGACCACGCCGACGTCGGCGCCGAGCATGGCCAGCCAGCGCATGACGTCGATGTCCGCCGGGTAGCGGTTCTGCGATATCTGAGTGACGCCGACCGTGCTGGTGGCGACGATCAGGTTGGGATCGTCGGCGCGGCGCGACATGACGTGCCCGTAAGCGGTCGCGCCGACGCCGCCGGCCATGTTGGTCACCCGCACGGTGCCAGGCACCATCCCCTGATCGCCCAGGAGCTTGCCGATCTGGCGGCAGGTGAAGTCCCAGCCGCCGCCCGGATTCGCCGGTGCTATGCACTCGACGTTCTGCGGTGTGAAACCGGATACCGAGAGGCCGGCGGCCAGGATGCCGGCGGCCAGCGTGATCTTCTTGAGCGCCATTCTTCGAGTCCCCCATCGTTTATTCGTCGGTATGGCCCCGTACGCGCCGGGCCCGTGCCGCTCCGGGTGTAAACCCCCATCTTCCCGATACTCCTCCAAATCAGCAGCACAATCTACCCCCGGCACGAGCGGCGGCAGAAACTACGACCTGGGCATGCCGCTGGCGATGCCCTAGGTTGGCCCGCAGCCGCCGGGGTGACCGTGCCGAGAGCCCATGGCAGCTGTGGCGCCGTTTGCGCTGCGCGACGAGGGAGGGGAGCGATGTCGGAGCGCGACATCGAGATCGTCGAGGTGTCACCTCGCGACGGCCTGCAGAACGACAAGGTGACGTTCACGACCGCGGCCAAGGCGAAGCTGATCGAGCTCGCGGTGGCGGCCGGCCTCAGGCGCCTCGAGGCGACCAGTTTCGTCAACCCGAAACGGGTGCCGCAGATGGCGGACGCCGACCAGCTGATGGCGATGCTGCCACGCGTCCCGGGGGTGTCGTACATCGGCCTCGTCATGAACCAGCGCGGGCTGGCGCGGGCGGTTGCGGCCGGCATCGACGAGATCAACCTCGTCGTCTGCGCCACCGACAGCTTCAACCGCCGGAACCAGGGGGTCGAGACCAAGGAGACCCTGGCCATGCAGGACGAGATCGCGGCCGAGGCGCGAGCGCACGGGATCCCCTACAGCGTGAGCATTGCGACCGCGTTCGGATGCCCTTTCGAGGGTGAGGTGCCGCTGGCGCGGCTTTCATGGGTGCTGGAGCGGGTGATCCAGCAGGAGCCGAGCGAGATCGCACTCGCCGATACCATCGGAGTCGCCTCGCCCAGGGACGTGCGCGAGCGGTTTGCGTTCGCGGCCGAGAAAGCGACGGGCATACCCCTGCGCTGCCACTTCCACAACACCCGCAACACCGGGATCGCCAACGCGCTCGCCGCATACGAGGCGGGCGTGCGGGTGATCGACGCGAGTATCGGCGGCATCGGCGGCTGCCCCTTCGCGCCGCGCGCCACGGGCAACATCCCGACCGAGGACGTGGCCTACATGTTCGAGCGCATGCGCGTGCGCACCGGGCTGTCGCTGCCGCGCCTGATCGAGGCGGCGCAGTGGCTGGAGGACCAGCTCGGCCGCAGCGTGCCGGCGCTCCTCGGCAAGGCCGGCCTGTTCCCGCCGGCGGGGCAGGCGGCGGCCTGAGCGCAGGGCGGGAGGAGCCCAATGGCGGAGGAGGCGAGCGCTTCCGGCAGGGCCGCCGACGATGGTGCAGCAGGTCCGCTGCGCGGCCTTAAGGTGCTCGAGCTCGGTCACTTCATCGCCGCCCCCTTCTGCACGCGGCTGCTCGCCGATCTCGGCGCCGACGTGATCAAGGTCGAGCCACCGGGGCAAGGTGATCCGTTCCGCGGCTGGGGGATGCAGATCGACGGCAACTCGCTGTCCTGGTCGGTGCACGCCCGCAACAAGCGCTGCATCACGCTCAACCTCAAGCATCCCGAAGGGCAGGCATTGGCGTGGCGTCTGTTCCGCTGGGCGGACGTGATCGTGGAGAACTACCGGCCGGGCCAGCTGGAGAAGTGGGGACTGGGCTTCGACGCCCTGCAGCGGGAGAACCCGCGCTGCATCCTCGCCCGCATCTCGGGCTACGGCCAGTCCGGGCCATACCGCGACAAGCCTGCGTTCGGCGCCATCGGGGAAGCGATCGGCGGCCTGCGGTACCTCACCGGCCACCCGCCCGAGGTCACCGACCTGCCGCCGGCACGGGTCGGCATCTCCCTTGGCGACGAGGTGGCGGGGCTCTACGCCATGGGCGGCATCCTCGCTGCGGTTTACGAGCGGGACGTCCTGGGGACCGGCCGCGGCCGCTGCGTCGACATAGCGCTCTACGAAGCCGTGTTCAGCCTGCTCGAGAGCTGCCTCAGCGAGTACGGCTACGCCGGCCGGATCCGGCAGCCGAGCGGGGCCACGATCGCAAGCGCCGCCCCGTCCAACACCTACCGCACGGCGGACCGCGCGTGGCTGGTGCTGGCCGGCAACTCCGATCTGATCTTCGCCCGGCTCGCCCGCGTCATGGGCCGGCCCGAGCTCGCCAGCGACCCGCGCTTCGTCACCAACGCGGACCGCGTCGCGAACCGCGACGAGCTCGACGCGATCATCGGCGCCTGGATGGCGAGCAGGTCCGTGGCGGATCTCGAACGGGCGCTCGAGGAGGCGCAGGTGCCGGCCTCGCGCGTCTACACCATCAAGGACTGCGCCGATGATCCCCAGTTCCGCGCGCGCGGAATGGTGCAGCCGGTCGACGACCCGCAGCTGGGCGAGGTGCTGCACCCCGGCGTGGTCCCGAAGTTCTGCGACCAGCACGGCGCGGGCGGGATCTGCTGGAGCGGGCCCGAGCTCGGCGCACACAACGCCGATGTCTACATGAAGCTCTGCGGTCTCAGCGCCGACGACCTGGCGAGGCTGCAGGCAGCAGGAGTGATCTGACGCGCCGCGATCAGCGGGATCCGGCACGCGCCTGTTCACGCTCGAGCCCGGGGCAGGGTCGCCGGGCCATCGAGCCTTCGGGCAATCAGCCCTACCGATTTCGACTCCATCAGCGCCCTCGCAAACTCGAGAGCGATCTCCATCGGTGAAGGCCAATGGTTTGCCCGACCCTGGGTCGTCAGCGCGTTCCGGGCGCCGTCTGCCGGTCCCGAGGTCACTCGCCGATCTGGTGGAGGGGCACGGTGAGCTCGTAATGGAAGCCTTCAGGGTCGAACCTGAGCGAGGCGGTCGCTTCCAGATCATAGGTCGCCGCGCGGTCGAGGATGGTCGTGCCGAAGCCGCGCCGCGCTGGTGCGCGCACCGCAGGCCCGCCCCGCTCGCGCCAGGTCAGACGGAAACGGCCGCTCGCGTCGACGCCCCAGGTGACCTCGACCCTGCCCTCCGGCACGGTGAGCGCGCCGTGCTTGGCGGCATTGGTCGCGAGTTCGTGCAAGACGAGGCCGAGCGTGACCGCCGCGCGCGGCGTGAGCACCAGATCCTCGCCCGCGATGCTGGCGTGCTCGCCGTACGGCCTGAGCTCGTCCTCGATCAGTGTCGATAGCCTGGCGCCGCGCCAGTGGCTTGCCGTCAGGAGGTCGTGGGTGTGGGCGAACGCCTGCAGGCGCCGCAGGAAGGCGTGCCGCGCTTCCGCGAGCGCGCGCCCGTCGGCGAGGCTCTGATTGGCGATGCTCTGGATGATCGCGATCGTGTTCTTGACCCGGTGGCTGAGCTCGCCCACGAGCAGCTTCTGGTGCTCTTCCATGCGTTTGCGCTCGGTGATGTCGAGGTCGACGCCGCTGTAGCGGACCGGATGCCCGCTGGCATCGCGGACGACCCGGCCGCGCCCGAAAACCCAACGCACCTGGTTGTCCGGTCGGATGATCCGGTACTCCATCTCGTAATAGTCGGCGCCGCTCTCGACCGCGTCCGTGAACCCCGTCACCACCCGCTCCCGGTCGTCCGGGTGACGGAGCGCGCGCAGCCGCTCGAGCGGTACGGGCCCCTCGGCCGGCTCGAGCCCGAGGATGCGGAAGAACTGCGGCGTGCCCCGGACCATGCCGGTGTCCAGGTCCACGTCCCACACGCCGATCTCGGCCGAACGCTCGGCCAGGGTAAGAATGTCGTCGCGCTCGCGCAGGGCCTGCTCCATGCGCCGGCGCTCGCGGATGTCGCGGAAATAGACGGAGAGTCCCGATGGATTGGGGAACACGTTGATCTCGACCGGCCCTCGCAGCACGGTCGAGACCGTCTCGATGCGCACCGGTCGGCCCTCGGCCAGCGCGCGCTCATGCGCCCGGTGCGATTCCGAGCCCGCGAAGGCGGGGAACATCTCGAACATGCTCCGGCCCAGGAGGTCCTTGCGGTCCACGGCCCAGAGCCGCTCGGCCTCATGGTTGACGTAGAGAAAGCGCCAGCCCCGATCGATGGCATAGAACGCGTCGCTGATGCTCTCCAGGATCTCCGTGGCGCGCGCCTCGCCGGCCCGGCGCGCCGCCTCGGAGCGGTCGCGCTCCCGCAGATAGAGATGGGCCGTGATCTGACCCGTGACCGCCTCGCTGAGACCGGCCAGGGTCTCGATATCGTCTTCGGACCACTCGCGCGGTGTGCTATCGATGACGCAGACGGACCCGAGAACCTCCCCGTCCGGCCCGAGCAGCGGGACGCCCAGATAGGCGATCGCGTTCAGCTCGTGCACCACGGGGTTGTCGCGGAGCAGCGGATGGCTGCGCGCATCGGAGACGACGAGGGGGGCTCTGCTGGCGACCACATGCCTGCAGATCGACTGCGACCAGGGGAGATGGCGCGCGCTCGCCCAGGGCTCCGGCAGGCCGTGCGCGCCCAGGAACGACAGCCGATCTTCCTCCATGAGCGAGATCAGGGCGACCGGCGCCTTGAGCAGACGTGCCGTGAGCCGCCCCAGACGATCGAACTTGTGCGGGCCGTCCAGCAGGCCGCTCGCGCGCAACGAAACGACAGGCGCCAAGGCCGATGGGCAGTCGCCTCCGGACGTCAAAGCAAGCCTCCCAGGCGGATACGCTCCGATG